>JAQYFP010000160.1 GCA_028723085.1 Erysipelotrichaceae bacterium
TCATTCATATGACAACCTCCTTTACTATTTGATTCGGCTGGCGGGCCAATTTCATTATAGTATAGGAGGTTGTCTTTTTTTACACTAAAAGGTACAGTACCACGCACATAGCGCGTGGTATTTACTTCGTAATAAAAAAAATAGAGCGATTTCAATGCATCGCTCTTTTATAATACACCTATTGATTTTAAAACAAATAACCAGAACGTAATGGAAAACCCACTAATCAGTGTTGTCAACATGACAATTGTACTCGAAAGTGTTCCATCGTGTCCCATGTTTTTAGCCATTACAAAACAAGAAACCGTTGAAGCCGAACCTAACATAATTAAAATTGCCACGATTTGATCTTGTACAAAGCCAAAGTGAATAGCCAATGGTAAAAACAATAAACAAAAACCAAATAATTTCATAAAACTGGCAATACAAGCGGATTTCATTGAGCCCATGGCTTTATGAAAATCAAAGGAAGCTCCCATTGCCATTAATCCTAATGGAGAAGCTAAAGCACTAATATAGTTAACCGTTTTAGATACAATAGTTGGATATGGTAATTTTAATAAAGAATAAAAAATTCCACATACAATTCCAATAATAATCGGATTCTTTAAAATTCCAATACACGTACTCTTTAATAATTGTTTATCAATTTTCGCATTCTTTTTAAAGAACGATAACACGATTACGGCTACAATATTATATAAAGGCACACTTCCAATAATCATTAACGGACCCATAATAGAATCTCCATATATATTACTGATTAATGCCATTCCAAGAAGAGCTGCACTAGAACGATATGAACCTTGAATAAATTCCCCTTTATTTTTTTCTTTCAAAACCAGTGATAACACAAAAGAAATAAGTATACTCAACAAAGTTACGCTAAAACAAAACAATACAAATTTCGTATTCCAGGCTTCTACAATATCAATGGTTGCCAAGTTTTTAAAAACTAATACCGGTAAAGGAATTAAGAACACAAAAGAATTTAATTGTTTGGCAAACGATTCACTTATAATTCCTGTTTTTCTAAAAATCATACCGAGTACCATTAATAAGAAAATAGGTAAAGTCGCATTTAAACTAAAAATTAGATTTTCCATATTTATAAGACTATCACAATAAAAATAAGGATACAATCAAAAAAAACGACCCACTAAAGGTCGTTCATCATCGTTTGAGCATCTGTAGCCGCTTTTACTTTATCATTGGCAAATACAATCATTCCATTTTCATCAATGACATATGTTGTTCGCACAACACCCATATATGTTTTTCCACACATTTTCTTTTCATGCCATACATCATAGTCTTGAATCATTTTTAAGTCTTCATCCGATAATAAAGTGATTGTTAAATTTTGTTTATCTTCAAACTTTTTATGACTATTCACAGAATCTTTACTTACACCAATAATTTCAATTCCTTTTTCATTAAATTGTTCTTTCATACTTGAATACGCACAAGCTTGTTTTGTACAACCTGCGGTATTGTCTTTAGGATAAAAATACAAAATAACTTTTTTTCCTTTATATTCACTTAACGTATGAATATTTCCATTTTGATCTTGGCACGTAAAATCAGGTGCCTTCATTCCTACTTGTAACATATATTATTATTCTCCTATTGTTGCGACCATTACAGCTTTAATGGTATGCATTCTATTTTCTGCTTCATCAAATACGACCGAATTCTTAGAACGGAAAACTTCATCTTCCACTTCACGAATATCCACATTCAATTTATCTAATTTTTCTTTGGCAACGCTTGTTTCAAAGTCATGGAAAGATGGTAAACAGTGCATAAATAAAGTATTTGGATTTCCTGTTTGTTTCATCATTTCTTGAGTGACTTTATATGGTGAAAGCATTTGTACTCTAGGAGCATATAGACTTTCATCTTCTCCCATGCTCACCCAAATGTCTGTATAAATAACATCCGCATCTTTTACAGCACTAGAAACATCATGACATAATTCTAAAGTAGCTCCTGATTTTTTAGCTTCTTGTTGACAGTAATTCCATACTTCATCATCAATATGAAGTTGTTCAGGTCCTAAACATACAAAGTGCATTCCCATCTTAACGGCACCATACATTAAACCATAACAAACATTATTTCGAATATCTCCAGTAAATACAAACTTAACTTCATTTAATGGTTTGTTTAAGTGTTCTTCAATCGTTAAAAAATCAGCTAGGGTTTGGGTTGGATGATCTACATCGGTTAACCCATTCCAAACTGGTATACCCGAGTGTTGGGCTAACAATTCAACTGTTTTTTGTTCAAAACCACGATATTCGATTCCATCATACATTCTTCCTAATACTTTAGCCGTATCTTCAATGGATTCTTTTTTTCCAAATTGAGAATTCGATAAATAAGTCACGTGGGCTCCTTCATCGAAACATGCCACTTCAAATGAACATCGTGTACGTGTGGAGGTTTTATCAAAAATAAGAACAACATTTTTTCCTCTCAAATGTTTTTTAATCGTTTTTTCTTTCTTATCTTTTTTTAATTCTTTAGCTAAATCCAATAAATAACGGATTTCTTCTTGTGAATAATCACGTAGTGTTAAAAAGTTTCTTCCTTTTAAATTCATACTGAGCCTCCTTTTAATTAGACTTATTCTATCACAGACATTTGAATTGTCTATTTTAAAATGATTTTTTCATTTTTGTCCAAGGATAGACTTGATATATGATCTGCGCAATAATCGATGTGATTAAATTACTTACAAGCATAGCCATCCATATTCCATTAATTTGCCAGTTTGTGATATATGAAAATAAATAAATTAAAGGAATTCTCGTTCCCCATAAACGTAAAATACCCAATCCAAAACTAATCGTTGTGTGTCCCGATCCATTAAATACCGAACATAAATTAAAATACCAAGAACACAATGGTCCTGTTAATAAAGTAAAGAATAATAATGTTTTAGCAATTTCAATTAACTGCGAACTTGCGTTTGGTATAAAGATCAAAATCATATAATCTGCCAAAGCCATTCCGACTACAAATAATATAACACCTAATACAACCGTTATAAGCATAGTCAATTTATAACTATCACGAGCTCGTTTACTATTTTCAGCTCCTAAGTTTTGTCCAATGAAAGTTGGTAGTGTATTACAAAAAGCCATAATAGGAATATTAAATAAATCTGTCAATTTTTGTCCCACTCCATATGCCGATATCGCAATGGCTCCATATCCAACAATAAATTTATTCATTAACACAAAGCCAAGTGATTCTAAAAATTGTCCAAAAGCACATGGAATTGATACTTGCATAATATAAATACAATCAAGGTATTGTATATGTGTTGAAAAAGAAATATGTACTTTTTGTTTAGTATCACATAAAGAATATAAAATATAAGGTACAACAATTAATTTTGATAATACCGTAGCAATCCCTGCTCCTTGTACACCTAGTCCTAAAACAAAAATAAAAATAGGATCTAAAATAATATTTAGAATGGATGCACAAGCAGAAACAATCATTCCGCTTTTACTGTCTCCACATGCTTGACGAATGGCCATATAAATCGTAATGAAAAATAATCCCAAGTAATCAAATGACATTATTTTTAAGTAATCATAGGCTTGTGTATATAATTCCGTTGGCGTGTGTAAATAATTTAAAATAGGATTACAAAGACAAAAGATAATTCCAGTTAATAATAGTGAAAAGAAAATACTGAAATAAATGAACTCACTAGCAAACCGACTGGCTCTTTGATAATCCCCTGCTCCATAGTTTTTAGATACGATAGCCATAGCTCCTGTGGCCAAACCATTAGCAATACTGATGGCACACCAGACAATAGGAGATGTTAAAGAAATAGCTCCTACTGCTAATTCTCCAATTTGTCCAACGAAGAATGTATCCACTAAACTATAAAGTGAATTAAAAATATTTAGAATCATTAAGGGAATCGCTAATTTAAAAATTGATAAAAATAAATTTCCTTTTAATACGTTTACTTCATTCATGTTTCAAATTATAGCATATTATTCCATTTTTACGTCTAATCTTTCCACTTTTATTTACATATATGTGATTCATTTTTATAATGTAGACAAGAAAAAGGAAAGGAGAACAACAAAAGATAGATGTTATTTATAAATAGTAATAAGAATAATTTTATTTTATAAAGGGTCCTTACTAGATTGATTGAGTGAGGACCATTTATTATGCTTTATTGAAAAAACATTTTTTAGTTAGTATAATAATTTCAGAAAATATGGAGGATATACAAAATGGTATCTTGGAAAGATTTTGATACTTTAGATTCATATCAAAAATTAATGAATTTAAAAGATCATGTAGATGTAAAAAAAGAATTATCAAGTGAAACAGGAGCACAACGTGTAAAAGATTATAATTGTGAAATGGCCGCTGGTCTAAATTATAACTATGCGAGTAAACAAGTTGATGCCGATGTATTAAAAGCACTTCAAGAATTAAGCAATGAAGCTCAATTAACTGAAAAATTTGCGGAATTATATAATGGAGCTGTTATTAATACAGGGGAAAATCGTTTAGTTCTTCACCACTTAGCTCGTAATCAATTAGGAAATGATGTCATCGTTGATGGAGTAAATAAACGTGAATTCTATGTTTCACAACAACAAAAAGCCGCTGATTTCGCCAACAAAGTACATGCTGGTGAAATCGTGAATGAAAATGGAGAACCATTTACGACTGTTGTTCAAATTGGTATTGGTGGTTCAGATTTAGGTCCACGTGCTTTATATATTGCCTTAGAAAACTGGGCCAAAGCAAATAATACATTCAAAATGGAAGCAAAATTTATTTCCAATGTCGATCCAGATGATGCGGCAGCTGTTTTAAATTCAGTTGATGTAGCTCATTCTTTATTCATCGTTGTTTCTAAATCAGGTACAACACTAGAAACCTTAACAAACGAACAATTCGTTAAAGATGCTTTAATCAACGCTGGTTTAAATCCAAGCAAACATATGTTAGCCGTTACAAGTGAAACTTCACCATTAGCAAAAAGTCCTGATTATTTAACAGCTGTATTTATGGATGACTATATTGGTGGTCGTTATAGTTCTGTATCGGCTGTTGGAGGAATGGTTCTTTCGCTAGCTTTTGGACCAGAAGTATTTGCCCAAATCCTAGAAGGAATGGCAAGTGAAGATAAATTAGCGACAAATCCAAATATTTTAGAAAACCCTGATTTATTAGATGCTTTAATTGGAGTATATGAAAGAAATGTTCAAGGATATCCAACTACAACATTACTTCCTTATTCCCAAGCCCTTGCTCGTTTCCCTGCTCACTTACAACAATGTGACATGGAATCAAATGGAAAATCTGTAAACCGTTTTGGTCAACCAATTCACTATGTTACAGGTCCTGTAATTTTTGGTGAACCAGGTACAAATGGTCAACATTCTTTCTATCAATTGTTACATCAAGGAACTGATATTATTCCTATTCAATTTGTTGGTTTCAAAAACTCTCAAATTGGAAAAGATGTTTTAATTGAAAATAGTACAAGTCAACAAAAATTAAATGCCAATGTTGCGGCTCAAATCGTTGCCTTTGCGTGTGGTAAAGAAGACGAAAATCCTAATAAAAACTTTGAAGGAGGTCGTCCAAGTAGTATTATCATCGGTGAACAATTGTGTCCTGCTTCATTAGGTGCTTTACTTGCTCACTTTGAAAACAAGATTATGTTCCAAGGATTTGTATGGAACTTAAATAGTTTTGATCAAGAAGGTGTTCAATTAGGTAAAGTATTAGCGAAAAAAGTATTAGCTGGAAACAGCGATGGTGCTTTAAAAGTTTACGCTGATTTATTAAATATCTAACAAAAAAAACTTGCGTTTATCTATAGCGCAAGTTTTTTTATGAATTGTTTTAATTTATCGATGTCATTGTTTAAGATTAACGATTCATCAAAGTGAAATTTTTCAAGTAAATCAAGTGCTAAATCAAAATATCCAACCCAACTTGGATCATGGGCATCGGAACTCACAATAATTGGTACTTTATATTGTTGGCATAACGTCAACATTTTTTCATAGTTCTCATAACAATTTAGTCGTTTGTCTTTTTTTACTAAAGAACTATTACTCACTTCCAAAGCCACGTGATATTGTTTAGCTGCTTGTACTAAGCGAACATAATCAAGATAATCAATATATTTTTCTTCTAATGATAATGTTCCATTATTTAATACATTAATTTCACATCCATGTATCACTTCGATGTTTTTTATTATTCTTGGAATCACGTTTCAATTTAAATAATAGAAAGAATTAACGGTTCCTGGAATACCCAGTGCATGTCCGCTTGCCAATGTGTGCATATGAATATCAACAACTAACTTTTTCATACTCCTCCTACAAAAAAAAAGATATGAGATTGACTCATATCTTATTGAATTTCAACGATTCTTAAGTAATCAGTTGCCCCTGGAACACCTGGTGTACCACCTGTAATGATGATTGTATCTCCAGGTTTGCATCCATTTTCTTTCGCAATAATTGTTGCGATGTTTTTCATTCCACCTGTAGAAGTGAATTCACGAGTCATAACTGCATGCACTCCCCAGTAAGCATTGATTTGACGGAATGTTTCAGGATTTGGTGTAGCCCCGATTAATAAACATTTTGGCTTATATTTAGCCATTTTCATAGCTGTTGTTCCACTTTCTGTGAAGGCAATAATAGCTTTTACATTGAATTGAGAAGCCATTTCAGCTACCGACAAACAGATTGCTTCTGATTTATTGTTTGGAGACGATAATTTAGCTTTTCTATAATATCCTTCATAGTCAAAGTTATATTCAGTCATTAAAGCAATACGAGCCATCATATCTACAGCTTGAACAGGATATTCACCGTTTGCAGATTCTCCTGATAACATGATACAGTCAGTACCATCATAAATCGCATTGGCAACGTCACTAACTTCCGCACGAGTTGGAACTGGTGAATGTTGCATACTTTCTAACATTTGTGTAGCTGTAACAACTAATTTACGTTTTTCATTACATTTGTTGATAATGTCTTTTTGAATCATTGGTACCATTTCAGCTGGAACTTCAACACCTAAGTCTCCACGAGCAACCATGATTCCATCTGCTTCTTCAAGGATTTCATCTACATTTGAAACACCTTCTTGGTTTTCAATTTTTGCGATGATTTTAACATCCATACGATTGAATTCAGCTAATAATTTACGAATATCTAAAACGTCTTGTCTACGACGAACAAATGAAGCAGCAATGAAGTCGATTCCTTGTTCACATCCGTATTTGATATCATCGATGTCTTTTTCAGATAAGTATTCAAATCCTAATTTGATGTTTGGTACGTTGATTCCACGTTTATTCTTAACAACACCATCGTTTAAACAACGACAAACGATGTCTTTGTCAACAACTTCTTTAACCATTAAATCAATAGCACCGTCATTCACTAAGATATGAGATCCTTTTTGAACGTCTTTATATAATTCTTTGTAAGTGATTGAGAATTTATCACTTGTTCCTACAACGTCTTCGTAACAAATTGTGATATCAGAGTTTCCTTTGAATTCAACACAACCATTTTCGAAGTCTCCTGTACGAATTTCAGGCCCTTTTGTATCTAATAAAATAGAAACATCTGTTTTCAATTCTGCATTGATTTCACGAATTAAATCAATTTTTCCTTGATGTTCTTCATGAGATCCATGAGAAAAGTTCATTCTCATAATATCCATTCCTGATTTAACCATCTCTGTCAAAGTTTCTTTGTTTTGAGAAGATGGACCAATTGTACAAATAATTTTTGTCTTTTTAATTCCTGCCATAATTTCCTCCATAAAAGACCTTTTTGTCTCATAAACACACAATTATAATTATCCATAAATATTGACATTAATCAAGAAAAAAAAGCTGAAAGCGTGTACAACTTTCAACTTTATAAAAGCGGTGAAAACAATCGTAATACTTCATTGATTACATTGTAAAACCAACTGTTTTTAATTTCATTTTTTTGAAGTAAATGCGACTTTTCCATTGTATCTTCCATGTCTTTTTTCACATCATTATAAATATCACATTGATAGAACACAGAATTACATTCATAGTGAAGATATAAACTACGATAATCTAGATTTACAGTTCCTACTGTACAAATATCATCATCAATTAAAACGGCTTTGGCATGTAAGAATCCTGGGGTATATGTATAAATTTTAACGCCTGCTTCAATCAATGATTTACAATACGATAAACTAATTCGATAAACGACTTTCTTATCTGGAATGGCTGGAACCATAATACGAACGTCAACGCCTCTAAATGCCAAAGAAGACAAACAATCCATCATAGAGTCGTCTAGAATTAAATATGGAGTATAAATCCATACTCTTTTATTCGCATTGTGAAATAAATCCATTAATAAACTTCTTGATACATGAACATCTTTGGCAGGAGAATCATAATACGATAACACATACCCTTTTTGATAATTAATGTTATGAAGTACAGGTAATAAACAATTTTCTTTTTGAATTTTATCTTTACTAAACGCATTCCACATTTCAATAAACATATACGTATAATGATTCAATGCATCCCCATCAATACAGAAGCCAATGTCTTTCCAATGTCCAAAGCGTTCTTTTTCATTAATATATTCATCGGCAATATTGACGCCTCCACTAAATCCAATTTCGTTATCGACAATCAACATTTTACGATGGTCTCTATTATTTAATTGTGCTTTAATCGTCAATAAAGGATTAAATGGAATACATTTAATTCCATAGCTTTCTAATTCCTTCACATTTGAAAAAGAATACGTTGAAACCGATCCTACATCATCATAAATAATACGAACATCGACACCTTCTTTTACTTTTTCTTTAAAGATATCAATTAAAGAATTATAGAATCTTCCTTCTTCCACAATGAAATATTCCATATAAATAAACTTCTTAGCTTGTTTAACAGCTCGAATCATATCCGGAAACATATTGTCTCCTAAAGGATAATAAATATAGTTTTTCATATATGTAATAGGAGATCCACAATAATTTGATAAACAATTTAAGGTTTGAGACAAATGAAGATTTTTTTCTTTTAATTCACTTTGAACTTGTTCACTTGTCTTTAATTCATAGTTCAATTCTTCTTTTGATTTCGTTAGATATTTATCTAAGTTTTTACTTGTTCTGTTTTTACCAGCAATGATATATAAACAAACCCCAAGTACAGGGAAAGTCATAATCAATAAAACCCACATCATTTTATAGCTTGATTGGCTTTGGTCATTGACGATATGCAATACGAAGAATAAAGCCATAAAAGTTAATAATTCACTGATAAAAGGAATTTTATCTTTAATAAAGGCAAATAAGACGACATACCATAGAATTTGTAGAATAACAGCTGGTAGTACTAATAAGATTCGTTTAACTATTTTTTTCACTTTACACTCCTATGAAAAGAACAATACCGCAATACCTAAAATCACTAAAATAGCTCCCGTTACCCGGTTTAGTGTTTTGGCATCGGCTTTATTTGCGAACAGAGCAGCAATTCGTGCCCAAATAAAAGTAAATACGATACATAAAATCCAGATAAAAGGATTAGGTAATCCACCAATGGCAAAGTGTGTTACAGCTCCTGTTAAAGCTGTAAAAGTCATAATAAAGACACTAGTTCCCACCGCTGTTTTTAATTCATATCCTAATACACTTGTCAAAATAAGAAGCATCATCATGCCTCCTCCAGCACCAACAAAACCACAAATAAAGCCAATAATCATTCCACATACAATGGATTGAATCACACGTTTTTTCGCATCGACTTCGTTCATTTTTTCTTTTGTGGTCATAACAGGTTTTACAATAAATTTAATTCCTAAAAGAAGTGTCATAAACACTGAGAAATTTCCCATAGTATGACTTGGTACAAGACGAGCTACGTAGCTTCCAACAACGGTAAACAATAAAACTGTAATCATCATGATTAAGCCATTTTTAATGTCCAGGTTTTTATTTTTTCCATATGTATAAGCCGATACTGCACTTGCCAAAACATCCGAACTCAAAGCAATTCCTACAGCCATATAAGGTTCCATATCAAGAAATGCGATTAACATTGGACTGATTACAGCTGCCGCTGACATTCCTGCAAATCCAGTTCCAAGTCCGGCTCCCATACCGGCAAAAAAAGTAATGAGTAAAATCTTTAAAATTGTCAATGCATGTTCCCTCCTTTAATTTCATCTAAATTTCCTTCGATTTTTTTCATCACATCAAAGAAAATAGTCAATTCTTTTTCATCAATATCTTTAAATAACGATTGTACAAAAAATTGTTGAAGTTGTTTTCCTTTTCTTATAATTTCTTGTGCTTTTTCTGTTAATAATAAGTTTGTTCGACGTCGATCTTCACAATCTAAAATACGATTTAAATACCCTTCATGAACAAGTTTATCTACATTCATTGAAACTAGATTGGCTTTAATATGTCGTATTCTTACTACATCTCCTGCCGTTGTATAATTAGGATGATTCGCTAAGAACATTAAAATATCAAAAGCGGTTTGAGAAATCTTTAGTTCATGACACAAAGGCTTACACAAATTACTATAAGAATTAATGAGCTGATGCCCAAAATCCATACTTGTTTCCATATACTCTCCTTAAAAAATAGTTCAATTCTGAAGTATTATAGTCTTACTTTCCCCTAAAAGCAATAAAAAAAGTAGCCGAAGCTACTTTGTTCCAAAAATACGATCCCCAGCATCACCTAATCCAGGGCAAATATAAGCATGTTCATTTAATTGACGATCTAAACATCCAACATAGATTTGTACATCAGGATGAGCTGTTGCCAATTTTTCAAGTCCTTCTGGAGCAGCGATAATACACATAAATTTAATGTGTTTTCCACCTTCTTTTTTGATTTGATCAATGGCATCAATAGCAGAACCACCTGTTGCCAACATAGGATCTGTGACAACGATTAAACGTTGATCAATTGGTTTAGGTAATTTGCAGTAATATGGATGTGGTTCAAATGTTTCTTCATCACGATACATTCCAATGTGTCCAACACGAGCACTAGGTACAAGAGATAAAATACCATTAACCATTCCAAGTCCTGCTCTTAAAATAGGAACAACAGCCATTTTGTGTCCTGCAATCATAGGTGTCATTGTTGTTTCAAGAGGTGTTTTTACTTCAACCATTTCCATTGGTAAATCCGATAAAGCTTCATATGCTTCTAACATAGCGATTTCTTCAACTAAATGACGGAATTCATTGGTTGATGTTTTTTCATCTCTTAATTTAGAAATTTTGTGTTGAATTAAGGGATGAGTAAAGATAGTGATATTTTTGTTTTCGGAAAAATTCATTTGTTTATCCTTCTTTCTGTTCGCTTTTAATGTATACACCACGACTTTGGTCTCCTTCAGGATTTGTTCCAAATTCGTAGTCATTTCCAGGTAAAATCGCATTCAAGACAATTCCTGCAATTGCTGCAATGGCAAGTGATGTCAAAGTAATTGATGTTTGTCCAATTGTGAATGTTAAGCCTGAACTAAATCCTAATCCACATACAAATATTACACCACAAATGATTAAATTACGACTCTTTGTCAAATCAACTTTATTTTCTACTACGTTTCGTACTCCAATGGCAGAAATCATACCATATAACATGAACGAAACGCCTCCAATAATGGCAGGTGGCATAGTTGAAATAATGGCTGAGAATTTAGGCACAAAAGATAAACCTACCGCAAGAATAGCGGCAATACGAATAACACGAGGATCATATACTTTTGATAATTCCAATACCCCTGTATTTTCTCCATAAGTCGTATTCGCAGGTCCTCCAATAGCTCCCGCAAAAGCTGTGGCAAGTCCATCTCCCATTAATGTACGGTGTAGACCTGGATCATCGATAAAGTTTTCTCCTACGGTTGCCGAAATTGCTGACATATCCCCAACATGTTCCATCATAGAAGCAATGGCAATAGGAGCCATAACTAAAATCGAAGTAATATCAAATTTACATAATTGGAATGGTGGAATTCCTACCCAGTTGGCTTGGGCAACTGTGGCAAAATCAATAATAGCAGATCCATCAGGGTTTGTCATACCGATGGAATTCATAAATACCGCAACTCCATAGCTAATCACAACACCTAATAAAATAGGAATAATTTTTGTCATTCCTTTTCCCCAGATGTTAAAGACAATAATAACACCTAAAGCTACAAGGGCTAAAAACCAGTTTGTTGAGGCATTTGAAATGGCACTTGGTGCAAGTGATAGTCCAATACAAATAATAATGGGTCCTGTCACGACTGGTGGTAAAAACTTCATAACACGTTTTACACCCACAATTTTAATAATGAAAGCTACAACCAAATACATTAAACCAGCAACAACGATTCCTCCACAGGCATAGGCTGCTTTTTCATCTACTGGCATATTGGCATAGATTCCACTTTGAAGGTTGGCAATCGTGTTAAATCCACCTAAGAAGGCAAAAGATGATCCTAAAAAGGCTGGTACTTTCATTTTTGTACAAACATGGAACAATAAAGTTCCCATTCCAGCTGCGAATAAAGTAACCGCAACTGTTAATCCTCTAGTTAGTGGTTGCCCACAAGCTTGTTGAAAATACCCTGAAACTAAGATAGGAACTAAGATAGTGGCTCCAAACATCGCAAATAAATGTTGGATTCCTAAAATCAACATTTTCCCTTTTCCTAATTGACGGGCATCTCTTATTACATTTTCTTCATTCATATTTTTTCACTCCCGACGTAAATAATAACATAAAAAAAAGAATAAGACACTTTCTTATTCTTTATGAATGCGAATTAATCCAGTTCCAAGTCCACCAGGTCCAATGTGACATCCAATACTCATTGTCAATGGCGCTTTATATAATGGAAGCTCTGGGAATTCTTCATGTAGTTTTTCAGCCCATTTTGCTACGTCTTCTTCACTCATTTGTGTATAAGCTAATCCAACAGCTAATTCTCCTTTTTGGGCATATTCTTTAAAACGTGTTTCATAGTCTTCTTTTAGATGTTCAATCATTGTTTTAAAAGCCGATTTCATTCCACGAGCTTTAGCACATGTATCTAATTTTTCTCCTTGAATTGTTAAAACGGGTTTAATTTTTAACATTGAACCCAATAACGCAACAGAAGGAGTGATTCTTCCTCCTTTTTCAAGGTATTTTAATGTATCTACGGTAATATAGATGGAAGCATCATACGCTTCTTGTTCTAAGATTTCTTTAATTTGTTTGGCATCATATCCCTTATCTTTTAAATATAAAGCATCTTGTACCGAAAGCATTTGTGTAACCGAAATACGATGGTTATCTACGACTTGTACTTTCCCATTGTATTCTTCACTAAATACAATAGCACTTTGACAAGATCCACTTAAAGCACTTGTCATAGGAATATATACGATTTCATCGTATTCTTTTAAGATTTCATCCCACATTCCCATTACCGATGCGATTGATGGTTGTGAACTTGTCACATTGGCATCTTTACTTTGTGAATCATAAAAGAAATCGGTATCGATATCTTCGTTTTCAATATATGTTTTCTGATCAATAATAATTGGCATATTCAACATGAAACAACCCATTTCCTTAGCTTGTTCCATGGAAATACCAGAGTTACTATCTGTCATAATAGCTACTTTAGTCATTTTTATCTCCTATTTTTCTTTACACGTGTTATAATTTTAACAGATGTATAAATTAATACAAATTACACTTTTTGAATTTTGTATAAATAATAGGTAAAAAAATGGAAAATAAAAGAATTCATAAAACAAAATTAACACTAAAACAAACACTCATTGACATGCTCAACGAAAAACCATTTGAAAAAATCAATGTGACAGACATATGTACACAAGCCAATATATCTCGTATTACGTTTTATTCTCATTATGAAGATAAATATCATTTAGTAAATGATATTATGAACGATTATACTGATATAGCTATCACGATGTTTCAAAAAAGACAAACAGAAAATAACCCCAATAATGAATCTGTACGAAGTTATGTCAATATTCTAGAGGTTATTTTATATTTATTTGAACTATATCCCAACTTCTTTAAAAACATTACCCCAGAAAAAAATCCTTATTTAGCTTTACAATTATATAATTGCGTGTTGAAAACCGTTGAAACCCATACAATCGAAGAAAGCCATAAACACACTTTGCGTTATTCTCCTAGACAGATCACTGCTTTTTTGTGTTATGGTTTAGCTGGTTTTATCAATGAAAGTCAAAATGAAGGCATTGATAAAGAAACCATTCATAAACAAGCTAAAAAACTACTAATGGATACGGTTCGTTCTCAAGTCATAATAAAATAGACTGTGATTTTTCACAGTCTATTATTTTTTTTATAACAATGATTTAATTGTTTCTTCTAAATCAGAAGCTGTTAATTTGAATTCTTTTTGAAGGAAATCAGGTGTTCCTACTTGTCCAAATAATTCATTAATACCATGACGTTTAAATGGAACACTTACACCATTTTCCATCAAGACTTCACTGACAGCCGATCCAAGTCCACCTGTAATCGAATGGTTTTCAAAAGTTACGACAGCTTTTTTACCTTTAACTTCTGATAAAATTAATTCTACATCTAATGGTTTAATGCAGAACATATCAATAACTTCAACCGAAATTCCTTGTTTTTCTAATTCTTCAGCTGCATCTAATGCATCTGATACAATTTGTCCGGCTGTAATGACAAGGACATCACTTCCTTTATGAATAACGTTTCCTTTACCCATTTCAAAAGTAGATCCTTTTTCATAAACGTTTCTTACTGGTTTACGGTTACATCTGAAATAGTGAACACCTTCGCTTTTCGCAAATTCTTTAACAACCCAGGCTGTTTGTACTTCATCACAAGTATCACATACTACAGCTCCTGGAATTGTTCTCATCAAGGCAACATCTTCCCAAGTTGTGTGTGTTCCACCGTTAGGTCCAACGGTAAATCCTGGGTCAGATCCATAAATATTGATCGTATTGTGCGCATATCCTCCTGATAAATACACTTGATCAAATACTCGACGAGTAGCGAATGGTCCAAACGTATGAATAAATGGAACAAAGCCTTCACTAGACATACCACAGGCAACGCCTACCATATTAGCTTCGGAAATACCACATTGAATAAAGTTATCTGGGTATTTCTTTTCAACTAATGTTGATTTACTTGCTCCACCTAAATCCGCTTCTAGATAAACAACTTTATCATTCACAGCAATTTCATCCATAATGGCATTGGCAACGGTAACACATAAATCCAATCCCTTTTTACTACGATCTTCTACTAGTTTAAACATTAGTTGATCCTCCTTTGTTGATGAATTCAAGTAATTGTTCTTTGGCTTGGTTTGTTTGCGTATTGATTTCATCGTTATTAAATTTAACAGAGTGGTTAGAGAACATTTGTTCGAAATAAGGCACTCCTTGTCCTTTAATTGTATCTAATACAATACAAACAGCACTGTCTTTTACTTCTTTTGCCTTATTGATGGCATCATCAATGGCTTCCATATCATTTCCTTTTACCGTTTGTGTATAGAAACCAAAGGCTTCCATTTTCTTACTAATAGAGAATGGATTCATGATATCTTTTGTGTATCCATCTAATTGACGTTTGTTGTCATCAATAATAACGATACAGTTGTTTAATTTATAGTGAGCTAAATATTGGAATGCTTCCCAGCATTGACCTTCATTTAATTCTCCATCTCCAACAATTAAATAAACATAATTATCAGAGCCTTTTTTCTTTAAAGCTGTGGCAATTCCACTTGCGGTACTTGTACCTTGTCCTAAAGATCCTGTTGTCATATCAACTCCAGGTGTTTTAGTACGGTCAGGATGACTAGGAAGTTTTGTTCCTCCATCATTTAATGTATATAGCCATTCCTTATCAAAAAATCCACATTCCGCTAAGGCACTATACCAAACCGGTCCAGCATGTCCTTTCGATAATACAACACGATCTCTTCCTTCCCATTTAGGGTTTTTCGCATCGTATTTCATTTGTTTTCCATACAAAACACTCATCAATTCAACAAGTGATAATGACCCACCTAAATGTCCATATCCACGATGTTGTAACATATCTAAAACATCATATCGAATCTTGGCTGCTAAGATTTCCAATTGATTTAATGTATTTTTTTCCATAGTCCCTCCTATTTTTTCTAATGAAAAAGAAGGATAAAACCTTCTTTTTCAAATTATTATTGTTTATCAAAAACTTCTTTTAATTTTGTTGTGATTTCATTCATGTCCATTAATTGTTCAAGAATGATTTTGTTTGGATAACTAGCTAATTGAGGTGCTAAGTCCGCTCCAACAACAAATAAATCTGCACAGTTTGGAGAAATTTCATTTAAAGAAGTATGATCTACGCTTACACCAGAAATACCTAAGTTTTTCAATGCACGTTCAACGTTCATGCTGACGATCATGCTACTTCCAAGTCCTTGTCCACAACAACACATAATGCTACGAATAGCCATTTTAAATGTCTCCTTTCCTTTATTTTTAATAGATTACTCTATTAAATACTAAGCTGCTTTTGCTTCTTTTTTAGGAGCAACAAAGTTATAGATAATTGGGATTAAGTATACTACGATACAAACGATTAATAATCCAGTTCCTTGAACTAATTGAGCAACATTACCGAATACGATTCCCATCCAAGAGAAGTCAGCATCAGAGAATGTACAGTTAGCGAAGTTCAAGCTTCCCATTACTGGCATACAAATTGCAGGTAAGAAAGTGATTAATAAACCATGCATAAAGCTTCCGAAGATACATCCTTTTAATCCACCTTCAGCGTTTCCGAATACCCCAGCAGTTGCACCGCAGAAGAAATGAGGAATAACACCTGGTAAAATTAATGCACATGGGATCAATGATTTATTAATCAATGCTAATACAAATAATCCAACGATACCACCTAAGAATGATACTAAGAATCCGATTAATACAGCGTTAGGAGCATAAGGGAATACAACTGGACAGTCGATTGCAGGGATAGCACCTGGAACCAATTTTTCAGCGATACCACGGAATGCAGGAACGATTTCACCAACGATTAAACGAACACCACTTAAGATAATGTTAACACCAGCAGCGAAGTTCAAACCACAAATGATAGCCCATACAGCCCAATGAGTTTGAGTTTCAGCACCAACGTTTAATAATCCACCTAAATTAGAGTAAGTAGCTAAAATTACATTTGGATCTGCATCTAAGATTCCGCGTCCAACAGCAACTGCAGTAACAACTAAGAAGAATACAACCATTGTTAACCCGATAGCAACTGTAGTGTCACGTAAGAATGTTAAACGTTGTGGGAAGTTAACTTCTTCAGTAGATTTACTCTTTCCAGCGAATAATTTAGCACATTGAGCAGAGAACCAGTATCCTAATCCACCAAAGTGACCGAATCCTAATTCGTCTGTCTTAACAATTTTTTTCATAGTTGGTTGGCAATATGCAGGAGAAGCACACATGATGAATCCAAGTAATAATCCTCCACCGATCCATAATGCAACACCACTTAATCCACCAATACTTAAGATAACAGCTAACATACATGCCATGTATAATGTATGGTGTCCTGTTAAGAAGATGTAGTGCCATCTAGAGAAACGAGCTAATACGATATTAGCGATCATACCAAATAACATAATATAAGCAGTATCAGTAGCGAAATCATTTAAAGCTAATGATACGATTGCTTCGTTGTTAGGAACAACTCCTTGCATATTGAATGCATAGTTGAATAAGTCACCGAATGCATTTAATGATCCGGATTGTAAGAATGCAGCACCAGCTGACAATACTAAGAAACCAACTGTAGTTTTAACTGTACCTTTAATAATTTCTTCGATTGGTTTTTTCTGTAATGCTAAACCTAAGCAAGCCATTAAACCAACTAAAACTGCAGGTGTAGATAAAATATTAACAATAAAATCTAACATCTTTTCTCCTCCCGAGGTTATTATTGCGAATCAACATTATCAGCGAAAATTCTGTAAATCGTTTCGCCATCGTTCGCATTTAATAACGTCTTTACTTTTTCTTCGTCAGAGAAGATATTTGAAACAGCAACAATGCCTTCCATATGAGAATGACTGTCTTTTGCCACCAAAGTCACCAGGATTCTTACATCGTATCCATCGGGTGAAAATTTGATTGGATTCTTAAGAACCGTTACTGCCATTTGAGTTTCATTTACTCCAGCATGTGCACTTGCATGAATCAAAGCCAAGTTTTCACATAGTACATAATAGGGCCCAAATTTTTCTGTACTTTCGAATACAGCTTGTTCATACTCTGGTGTACAATAACCTTGTTCGATCATTGGTTGGCAAGCAACATGGATTGCCTCTTTCCAATCTTCAACACTCTCTTTGATAAAACAATTTTCTTTCTTAAGCAATTCACTAATCATACTCATTCATCTCCTCTTGTCACTTGCATTATCCGAAAAATATTACTCAAACACAAGGCCAAAACTTTTCTTTTCATTGTGCAAGGGTTTAACACTTTGCACAATGTGTTGCATGAGTGCAAACGGTTTCATAAGTTTGTGCAATTATTGTCTTAAGTACAAAGATAGTGTATAAATTTCATACAAAATTGCACGATAATTTGAAACAAAATGGATTCGATTAAAACAAATCGCATTGCTATTATATAAAATATAGAGGAGGATATACCGTATGGATATATTATGGATGCTCGTTTTATTAACAGTTATATTGATTGCAATTGCTATTCCTTTCGTTGTACGAAGCTTTGTTTGGAACAGTATTATTAAGAAAATGCAAAAAGGAAATTTCAAAGAAGCTTTGCACCAGATGGAAACTAGTTCACTATATAAATTATTCTTTTCTGAATATGAAAGAAAATACAACTTCCTTCGTGCATATATTTCATCTAAAGATGATAAAAAAGTGAAATCAACTTGCACAGAACTACTTCACATGAACTTAAATCATAAACAAGCTTATCAAGTAAGTAGTTTAACGTTCTTTTATTTTTTAGAAGCTCAAGATAAAGAAATGTGTGATAAATTATTGGATCATATTGAATTTTCTGGTGATCAAGATGAAATTGCCTATGATAAAATGCTTTATCGTATTTTAATTGAAAATAAATCAGAAGACATTGAATTTCTTCAGAATTTATTGAAAGATAAAACAGAAAAAGAAGATCAAGGAATGCTTCAATATTTAATTGGTGTGCAATATATGTATTTAAATGATACAAAAAATGCCAATTTATATTTAAATAAAGCAAAAAATAATTTAAAAGGAACACCTTATCACAAAAAAATTAAAGATTTATTAGCGTAAGGAGGCGTTCACATGGCTATTAATTATAATCTCGATAAAAGATGTATGGAAATATTAAATATTATTATGTATACATCTGGATACTTAAAAATCCAAGACTTAGCAGATGAACTACAAGTGTCTAAGCGTAGTGTATACTATGATATTTCCAAAATAAATGAATGGTTAGAAGCCAATGATATTGATCCTTTAACTCAAGAAAGAGGAAAAGGATTGTTCATCAATAAACAACAAGCCAATTTAATTCAAAGAGCATTGAATACCCAAAACAATGACACTTATCAAATCTATACACCTGATGAACGAATGATGATTATTATTTGTCACATTATTATTCGTTCTCATCCTTTATACATAGACGACTTTATTCGTGAATGCCAAGTTAGTCGAAATACCATTATTAATGATTTAAAAAGTGCCGATAATTTATTATCAAAATATAACCTAGAACTAACATATGATATTAAATCTGGTTATCGAATTACGGGTGATATCATTAAAAAACGTGCTTTATTCTTTATGATTTTTCCAAATCAATTATGGAACTATCAAGAAAAGAATCAATTATTTGAATTAGATGATAAAAAAGTAAAACATAATTTATGTTTATTAAAAGAAATTGAGGCAAAACTAGAAGCTGAATACGTTACTGGTATTCTTCCTTCCTTAGCTATCTTTATTTCCAGTATTGAAAATCGTAATGATGAAATTAATTTTAGTGACATGGATGTGGAAGAAATTGTCGAAACGAAAGAATATCAATATGTTCATCAATATTTTCCTAACTTAAAAAATAGTGAACAAATTTATATTTCTTTACATTTATTAGGTAGTCGACTACAAACCATTCCTGTTAATGTCATGAAAGAACATGGTGAAACCTATGTCATGGCTAAGAATTTAGTAAAGGAATTTGAACGTATTTCTTGTTTCTATTACGATCAGGAAGAAGAATTAATCAATGCGATTTCAGCGCATTTAAAAACATCTTTATATCGTTATCGTTATGGAATTCAATTAGGAAATCCAATGTTAGATAGTATTAAAACCGAATATGAAGATTTATTTTATTTAACAAAAAAAGCTTGTATTTCTATGCAGAATCAATTGGATTGTTTGATTTCTGATGCGGAAGTTGCGTATTTAACACTTCATTTTGGAGCATTCATGCCACAAAAGAAACGCAATCAAGAAGCATTTCGTATTTTAATTATTTGTCCAAATGGAATTGGAACAGGTAATATGTTACGACAAGAAGTTGCCAACTTAGTTCCTCAGGCAACGGAAATTACTAATTTACCATTAAGTAGTTATACACCAGACCATGATTTTGATGTTGTCATTTCCACTGTTGTTCTAGTCAATGAAAAGCGTTTAATCGTGGTTCATCCGATTTTAACAGACCAAGATCGTGTTGCCATTCTTCGTAATTGCATGTCAACGGAACCAAGAGCGAAGATGCAGATAGATGATATTATTCAAATTGCGAAAAACTATATTGCCCCTGATCAAATTGACAATTTTAAAAAGAATCTACAAGAATATTATTCTTCTTTACAAGTCAATAAAGTCTACAACAAGAAACAAGGCAATAGTCTTATTAATTATCTAAATCCAAAGCACATTGTATGTGTCAAAAATATAGTCGATTGGGAACAAGCCATTCGCTTGTCTTGTGAACCATTAATTGAAGATGATTCAATTACCCAAGAATATGTCGACTCCATTATTGAAGATCAACGCGATAAAGGTCTTCATATGTTCCTTGCGGATGATTTAGTTCTCGCTCATACCGCTATTGAAAAAGGAGTTAAGCGTTTGGATGTTTCCCTAGCAACATTTAAAAAACCGGTTTACTTTCCAAATGGCAAACAGGCACGTATCATAATTGTTTTATGTGCAGAAGACAAAACAAAGCACTTTGGCATCTTAAATGATGTTTTGGAAATCTTCTCCAAGAAGAAAAGTATCGAACAGATTGTTAATCTTGATTCCAGTCAATCTGTGCATCGATATATTGAAAACTCTCTCACAAAGGAAAAGTAGTGGCTTAAAGTCACTATTTTTCTTTTTTTGTGATACATTATTTATATGGAAGATAAATTATTAAAATCATACAACGGCTATATTGTTTTATTCTTAACTATTATTGGATATATTTTAGCCTTTATTTCTTTTATATTTTCAATCATACACTTTAATATTTTTGTTTTAGTGATTTCTATTCTCTACTTAACAACTGCTTGGATATTGTTTATGGGACTTCATAGTTTAAAACCAAATCAAGCTCTTGTTTTTACTTGTTTTGGTTCTTATGTTGGAACAAGGAAAGAAGAAGGTTTCTTTTTTATCAATCCCTTTGCTCGTGGATATAATCCAAGTCGTAAAACAAATATGGAAGATCAAACGAAATCAAAGAAATTATCGTTAAAAGTTTGTTCGTATTGTATTAATAAATTAGTTGTTAATGATTGTGAAAATACCCCATTAGAAATTGAAATACAAGTTCTATGGCAAATAAAAGATTGTGCGAAAACGATATTTAACGACGAAAACTATCGTACTTATTTTATGCAAAGTTGTATTGTTTCTATACAAGAGATAATCATGCATAGTTCATATCCAAATATTGATGTAGTAAAAATCAAAGACCATCTTCAA
>JAQYFP010000161.1 GCA_028723085.1 Erysipelotrichaceae bacterium
TCATTCATATGACAACCTCCTTTACTATTTGATTCGGCTGGCGGGCCAATTTCATTATAGTATAGGAGGTTGTCTTTTTTTACACTAAAAGGTACAGTACCACGCACATAGCGCGTGGTATTTACTTCGTAATAAAAAAAAACGCCCTTTTTTTCAAAAGGACGTATTATGCGCGGTACCACCTTAATTCCATTCATCAAATATGAATGACACCTCATTCTTAACGCGAATCACGATCATTGCCTCACAAAGTTTCGTCAATGCGGTTCCAAGACACGTTCCAAAGTTTTCCTTTGATAATTTCCACCTGACTTATCTCTCTATTAAAAGAAAAATCTTTGTACTTCTTCTCTTCATTACCTTTATGTAAAAGATTATAATCAAATGAAAAATATTTTCAAGTATTTTTGAAATATTTTTGAAAATATTAACTTCATATTGAAAAATATTTTCTTACATAAATAAACGCAATATATCATTGTAAGTCGCAAATATAACTAAACCAAACAATAAAATAAAACTAGCTAAAATGACGTTTTCCACTACTTTTTGACTAATTTTTTTACCTCTAATTTTTTCAATCAGTAAAATTAGAATTCTTCCTCCATCTAAAGCTGGAAGTGGAATTAAGTTGAATATACCAATATTAGCCGAAATCATCGCAAATAAAGATAAATATGACATTAATCCATAACTCGTACTTTGAGCTGTAACTGAATATATACCAACGGGACCCGATAAATTTTCAAGTCCTTTTCCATGAATTAACATACTCAAAGAACGGAAAATAGAACATGTTGTATCTTTCAATTCAATTGTTCCATATTTAAATGCTTCATACCATTTAATTTTTCTTGTTTGAACATTCGATACAATTCCAATTGTGTATCCTTGTACTTCTTCGTTATAAGAAGCATCCATTTCTAATTCTAAAACTTTACCATCTCGTAAGACTTCTAAAGTAAATCCATCATGATAGTATTGAATAAACTCTGATAAATCCGATTGGGAATCAATTGCCATTTCTTTTTTTCCAGCATATCCCTTAACAATTTGATCTCCAACTTCTAATCCTGCTTTTTGAGCATTTGAATTTTCTTGAACTTCGTAAACAACAGGTTGCTGTGATTCTACCACTCTTCCTTGAACCATAGTAATACCAATCATCATGATCCAAGCTAATAAAAAGTTCATTACAACTCCAGCTGCCATTACGCAAATTTGTTGCCAAACAGGTTTATTATTTAATTTCTGATCTTCACTAATTTGTGCATCCCAAGACTCTTCATCTTGAGTTCCATCATCTTCTCCTGCCATTGAAACATATCCACCTAATAAAATGGCACGAATTGAAAATGTTGTTTGTTTTCCTTTCTTTTGATAAATACATGGTCCCATTCCAATAGAAAATTCATTGCAGTAAACACCAAAATGTCTAGCTACAATGAAATGACCAAATTCATGGATAACCACAATAAAACTAAGCATGAAAACAAATGCAAGCAATGCCTTCAATTTTCTTCACTCCTTATCCAATTAATGTTACTAAGATTCCAAATAATAAAATATTCATTAACAAGGAATCTGTGCGATCCAAAATTCCTCCATGTCCAGGAAGTAAATTCGAAAAATCTTTCTTTCCTGTACTACGTTTGATTACCGAAAAAGCTAAGTCCCCTAATTCCGCAACAATTGGACACATAATACATAAACTGACTGTCAATAATACATCCAAATGTTTTATATACAATAAAGAAACGAGTAGACTAAGCGCAAATCCACCAATAACGCCCCCAATAAATCCTTCCCAGCTTTTCTTTGGTGAAACACGAGGAATCATTTTGTGTTTTCCTAATTTTCTTCCTACTAAATACGCAAATGTATCTGAAGCATAAGTTGCGAACACAATTGTCCATAAATAACGATGTTCAATTTGTAACAAGCCAATAGCTTTATAAATCAAAGAAAAAATCATAAAAAACGCAAGGGCTGTAAAAGAATCTTGCGATGTGATTTCCGGAAAGAAAATAGGAAGTGCCCATAACAGAGCAACAACAAATGCATAATATGCATATAAGAACGTACTTGGAATAAAACGAGAAACAAGTACTACGATTGCACACAATGGAATAAACCATACTGGCCATTTACGATTTTGTCTATGTGCATTCATCCATTCAAAACATCCACCTGCTACTATTACAAGCGCTAATAATTCAAGAGGAATTCCTCCTAAATATACTGGAAAAAATACAACGGCAATAATGGCTATGGCCGTAATAACTCTTTGTTTCATTTACTTAATTCCTCCAAATCGACGATCTCTTTCATTGTATTCCTTAATACAGTCAATTAAACATTGTTTATCAAATTCAGGCCAAGAAACAGGGGTAAAAATAAATTCCGCATAAGCTACTTGCCACAATAAAAAATTCGATAAGCGTTGTTCTCCACTTGTACGAATCATTAAATCAATGTCTTCTTCAACAAATAAATACTTAGAAAACTCACTTTCTGATAAATCATTTGCTCGTTTGTTGTCCACAACTTCTTGAGCATATTTTTTGATTCCCAAAGTAATTTCTCTTTGAGCACCATAATTAATAGCCAAACAAAGATTTAATCCTGTATTATTTTTACTTTGTTCAACTGCTTTATTGACAACGTTTTGTGTTTCTTGTGGAAATTTATCAAGTTCTCCAGCAAAAGTAACTTTAATATTGTTTTCCATTAATTCTTTCATGTAACGATCAAAAAATAATCCCGGCAATTTACATAAATAGCCAACTTCTTCTTCTGGTCGTTTCCAGTTTTCGGTTGAAAAAGCATATAAAATCAACTTTTTAATTCCTAATTCATTAGCAGCCAAACCAATTTCACGAATCATATCCGCTCCTTTTTTGTGCCCAGCTGTTCTTGGTAATCCTCTTTTTTTGGCCCAACGACCATTTCCATCCATAATAATGGCGACAGTTTCAGGTATTTTCATATTCTTAACACATCTTTCTAAAATATAGTTGCATTATATCACACCAAAAAAGAAAAGCCCAACTAGGGGCTTATTCATTCAAAATTTCTTTGCGTTTTTTATCCACAGCATCTTCGATACTCTTAATATATGTATCTGTTAATGTTTGTGAATCTTCTAATAATCCATCACGATCATCTTCTGTGATTTCTTTATCTTTCTTAATTGCTTCATTACAATTACGACGAATATTACGAACAGCTACTTTAGCTTCTTCTCCGTATTTATGAGCTTCTTTAGCTAATTGTTCACGACGTTCCTGTGTTAATTGAGGAACATTAATACGAACTAAATCAGCTTCTGTTAAAGGATTCAATCCTAAGTTAGCTGCTGCAATCGCATGTCCAACTGCCTTGGTAATTGAACGATCATATGGTTTAACAACCAATTGTGTTCCTTCTAATACTGAGATTTTAGCCAATTGATTAATTGGCATCATTGCTCCGTAATATTCAACTTGAACTCTTTCTAATAAAGAAGCAGATGCACGACCTGTACGAATGACACGTAGGTTTGCTTCTAAATTATCAAGGGTATCCATCATTTTTTCTTCTGCAATTTCTAAATATTCTGCCATGATAATTATCCTTTCCTTGAGATTATTGTACCATCAACTTCTTGATTCACGGCTTTAATGATATTTCCTGGTTCATTCATATTAAATACAACTAAATCAATGTCATTGTCCATACACATTGAAATAGCCGTTGAATCCATTACTTGTAGCCCTTCATTTAGAACATCCATAAATCCTAAGCGATCATATTTTTTTGCTTCTGGATGTTTCTTTGGATCACAGTCATAAACACCATCTACCCCGTTTTTTGCCATCAAAATAACATCTGCATCAATTTCTGAGGCACGAAGAGCTGCTGTCGTATCAGTTGAAAAATAAGGTGATCCTGTTCCGGCTCCAAAAATCACAATTCTTCCTTTTTCCAAGTGACGAACTGCACGTCTTAAAATAAATGGTTCCGCTACTTTTTGCATTTCCACAGCAGTTTGAACACGTGTTTGCACACCAATTTGTTCCAATGCATTTTGAACCGCTAAAGCATTAATGACTGTTCCCAACATTCCCATGTAGTCACCTTGTGTTCTCTTAACACCAAGTTCAGCCATCTCTTTACCACGGATAATATTTCCACCACCTACAACGATAGCTAATTGTACACCTTCTTCTTGGATAACTTTTAATTCCTGAGCCAATCGAGCTAGTACATCTTGATTGAGTAATTTACCATCCCCAGAAAGAGCTTCTCCACTTAATTTCAATAATACACGCTTATACATAAAATTTTGCTCTCCTTTATAATTCCATAGCAATTATACACTATATTCATTTCAAAAAAAAGGACGAAACGCTCTCGTTTCATCCTTAAAAAACCTTGAAAAATTACATGTTAGCTTGTGCCATTACTTCTTCAGCAAAGTTTTCTTCACGTTTTTCAATTCCTTCACCAGCTGCATAACGAACAAATGAAACGATATCAGCTTGAGATTCTTTTAAGAATTGAGAAACTTTTTGTTTGTCACCAAAAATGTATTCTTGTTCAACTAAGCATTGATCTTTAAAGTGTTTATCAACTTTACCTTTTAAGATACCTTCTAATACTTTTTCTGGTTTGTTAGCCATTTTTGGATCTTGTTGCATCATAGTTAATTGTAATTGACGTTCATGATCAACGATTTCAGCTGGAATATCAGCTTGAGATACATAAGCTGGAGCCATTGAAGCAACTTGCATTGCAATGTTTTTAGCAACAGTAGCATCTTCTTTTCCACTTAATACAACTAAAGCAGAAATTTTTCCACCGATGTGCATATAGCTTCCGAAGAATTGGTTGTCTTCTTTAGTTACAACTTCAACACGACGTAAAGAAATTTTTTCTCCGATACTTGCAGTTGCGTTTGTGATTAAATCATTGATTGTTCCTTCAGGAGTAGAAATAGCTAAACAAGCTTCTACATCAGCTGGTTTATTTTCTAAAACAGCAGTTTGAATTTTATCTAATAAAGATAAGAATTGTTCGTTTTTGCTTACGAAGTCAGTTTCTGAGTTAACTTCAAATAAAATTCCTGTGTTTCCAGAAACAGCTACACGAGTTAAACCTTCAGCAGCAATACGTCCTTCTTTTTTAGCTGCTTTAGCGATTCCTTTTTCACGTAACCAGTCAACTGCTTTAGCCATGTCACCATCATTAGCAGACAAAGCTTTTTTGCAATCCATCATTCCGGCACCAGTTTTTTCACGTAATTCTTTTACTTGTTGTGCAGTGATAGCCATGATTGTGTCCTCCTGTTTGATTATTCTGCTTTTTCTTCTACTTTTTCAGCTGGTTTTTCTTCTTCAGCTTTAGGAGCTCTGTTGAAACGACGATTTCCGTTGTTTTTACGTTCGAAGTTACGTTTTCTACGTTCTTCATTACGTTGACGACGACGTCTTTCGTTTTCAGCGATTTGTGCTTCAACGTTTTTAATAACGTCTTCCATTGTTACATCATCTTCAGTTTCATCTAAGTAAGCAATTTCTAATAAACCACCTTTAGCATCAACGATAGCATCAGCTAAGATAGTTAAAACTAAACGTACTGAACGATTTGCATCGTCATTTGAAGCGATTGGATAATCAGCATCTTCTGGATCACAGTTAGTATCTAACATTGCGAATACAGGGATACCTAATTTTTTAGCTTCTGCAACAGCATTGTGTTCTTCTTTTGGATCCACGATAACGATTGCATCTGGAAGCTTCTTCATTTCTTTAATTCCACCTAATGAAGTTTCCAATTTTTCTTTTTCTTTACGTAAATTAGCTTGTTCTTTCTTAGTGTAAACTTCGATTTTTCCGCTAGCTTCCATTTCTTCAATTTCAACTAAACGTTTGATACGTTTTTGGATTGTACGGAAGTTTGTTAATAAACCACCTAACCAACGTTTGTTTACATAGAATGAACCAGAACGTAAAGCTTGTTCTTCAACAACATCAGCAGCTTGTTTTTTAGTTCCTACAAATAATACTTTTCCACCACGTTCTGAAATTGCTTTTAATTCTAAATAAGCATCTTCAATTTGTTTTTGTGTTTGTTCTAAGTCTACGATATAGACTCCGTTACGGCTGGTATAGATGTATGGTTTCATCTTAGGATTCCAGCGACGAGTTTGATGACCAAAATGTACACCATTCTCTAAAAGTTTTTTCATTGATACAATTGACATAATAGTCCTACCTTTCCGTTCTTCCTCCACCACTTCCAACGAAAGCAACACTAAGTGCACGGGCAATCGAATTCATGGTGTGTGTTATCAAAGCGCACTCGCGCTCATGTATTATACCAAGTCAAATCCTAGGATTCAAGATATTTTTCATAATAAGAAATAGTTTTTTCATCCATTTCGACTTCCATTAAAACACCATCATCTTGATATTCTACATCAATGACTTTACTACCTTTATTAATATCGTTTATTAAATTTCCATACGGTATTTTTAACTTCACGATTTTACTTGAAAACAACATTTCATCAATTGTTTTTAGTAATACAGATACATCTTCTTTTACACTAATATATAATTGATCATTTTCTTTGCGAGGATATTCAATATCTGTTAAATCACATTTGTTGTAGACATTTAAAACCGGAATAGAATCCGCATGAATATCTTTTAAAGTTTCTTGGGTTGTCAATTTTTGTTGTATTAAAGATGAACTGGAAGCATCCATAACATGAATCAATAAATCCGCTTCTTGTACTTCTTCTAACGTCGAATGAAAAGCTTCAATCAACGTATGCGGTAAATTCGAAACAAATCCAACGGTATCCGATAATAAAAATGAATGATTATTATATGTTATTTTTCTAGTATTCGTTGTTAGAGTCGCAAACAACATATCCTTTTCAAATACTTGTTTGTCACTACAAGCATTTAAAAGCGAAGATTTCCCGGTATTGGTATAGCCCACTAAGCAAACTTTTTTAATCCCATTTTTATTTCTTTGTTTGCGTTGCAGATTTCTTTGCCCTTCAAGTTCTTTTAATTCTTTTTTAGCTCTTTGAATTTGTTTAGAAATCGTACGAGAATCAATTTCTATTTTCTTTTCTCCCATTCCCTTATTTCGATTTCCACCTTTTTGACGATCCATATGTGTATAACTTCCCTTTAAACGAGGAAGAAAATACTGTAAAGTCGCAACCTCAACTTGTAAAAAAGCTTCTTTAGTTTTAGCTCTTCTTTGAAAGATGGACAAAATAAGATAGGTTCTATCCATAACCTCACATTGCCATGTTTTTTCTAATTCTTGTTGTTGACTAGGCGATAAATCACAATTAAATACCACAACATGAATGTCTTTAATTTGTAATTGATGCCCTATTTCTTCAATTTTTCCTTGATTTAAACATGTTTTTTTATTAATGGAACGTAAATTCTGTGTAATCACGCATTCTACTTCCATCTCACATGCCAAAATCAATTGCATCATTTCTTCTATTTCTTCTTCAAAGTGAATCATTTCCGGTAAATGAGGTCCTGCTAATATTACTTTTTCCATTTTATTTCCTTTTCAAGTGGATGTGCACTTTCATATACTTCTTTTAAACGATTCATTGATACATGCGTATAAATTTGTGTTGTTGATAAAGAAGAGTGTCCCAATAATTCTTGTACCACACGAATATCCGCTCCATTATCTAATAAATGCGTTGCGAAACTATGCCGAAACATATGAGGATGTACTTTCATATTAAAGTTAATATCATCGGCATGTTTTTGCATCAAATATTGTATTCCTCTCGATGTTAATTGATTTCCTCGATTAGAGATAAACACAAAATCTGTTTTCGTTTTCATTTGCCAGTATTGTTGTTTATATTGAACAAGTAATTTTTCAAAACCTTTAAAAAAAGGCACCAATCGTTCTTTGTCCCCTTTTCCAACAACACAAACATATCGCTCATTTAAATGAATGTCATTCCATTTTAAATTAGCAAGTTCACTCACACGTAGTCCACAAGCATATAACATTGTAAACATCGTCTTATCTCTTAATTGATTTAAATCATTAATATCATATGTATTTAAAAATTCTTTTACTTCTGAAACAAAAAGAAATTCCGGAATATTTTGCTTCTTCAAAGATGGAAGCGAATCAATAGCCGATACATTAAATCCCATATATTCATTCAAATAACGATAAAAAGAGCGAATCGAAGATAGCTTTCTTGCGATTGTCGCATCTTTTGCCTGAGTTCCATCTGGAAGCGTACGAATATGAACTACATAATTCAATAATACAATACGATCAACGTGTTCAAAATCAATGGCCTGAGATTGCAGATAATCCCTAAATTGATTTAAGTCCCTTTGATACGCTTCCCGAGTTTTTATGGATTGTGAATTCTTGCGATCTATATAATCTAGAAAACGCCTAATATATTCATCCATTAATAATTTCCTCAATTTCCTTAATTCGACAAATAGCCTGATTCGCTAATTTTTCTTTTCGCTCTTTCTTTTTACACTTTTCTTTCAATGACATAATTCCAAAGTTAGCATTCATTGGTTGAAAATGCTTTGGATCACAGTGAGTAATATAATACGCTTGCGATCCCATAACACATGTATTTCCAAACTCAATGCATTCTTGACCTTGTAGGAAACGTGCCATATTTATACCAGCAATACAACCACTCGCACAGCTTTCAACATATCCTTCAACGCCTGTAATTTGTCCCGCAAAGAATAAATCTTCTCTTTTTTTTGTTTGATATGTTTCTTTTAAAACCATTGGTGAAGAAATATATGAATTTCTATGCATAACTCCATAGCGAACAATTTTACAGTTTTCTAGACCTGGAATCATAGAAAAAACACGTTTTTGTTCTGGCCATGTTAAATGGGTTTGACATCCCCCGAGCTTCCCCCACGACCCGGCAACGGTATCTTGTCTAAGTTGTACAACCGCATAAGGATGTTGTCCTTCTAATTCCAATCCAACTGGCTTTAATGGACCAAACAACATTGTTTTAGGCCCTCTTGAAGCCATTTCTTCAATTGGCATACAACCTTCAAACACATTAATATCTTCAACCCCATCGTGCATTTTTGCACATTCGGCATGAATCAATTCATTATAGAAATTCATGAATTCTTCTTGTGTCATAGGACAGTTGATATAACTTGCTTCTCCTTTATCATATCTTGATTTAAAATACGCTTTTGAAAAATCAATAGAATCTTTTTCAATAATAGGAGCTGCTGCATCATAAAAATGAAATGTATCTTGTTGTAGATAATCAACAATCTCTTGTGCAAATGCATCAGAAGTTAATGGTCCTGTGGCAATAATACATGGTCCATCAGGAATTTTAGTAATTTCTTTGTATTCAATATCAATATTAGGATGATTTTTTATTGTATCCGTTATATATTTCGAAAATTCATGGCGATCAACTGCTAATGCACTACCAGCTGGTACTGCATGTAAATCCGCTGATTTCATAATTAATGAATCCATAATTCTTAATTCTTCTTTTAATATACCAACGGCATTGTTCATACTATTTGAACGAAGGGAATTCGAACAAACTAATTCCGCAAATTGATCGGTATGAAAAGCAGGTGGATATTTAGTAGGTCGCATTTCAACTAAGTGAACGTGAATTCCTCTTTTAGCACATTGATATGCTGCTTCACAACCAGCTAGTCCTGCTCCAATAATTGTTACTTCTTTCATTTTATTTTTCCTTTTTTGGTTCTTTTCTTACATATTTACACTTTGGATAGTTCGAACATCCAATAAACGTTGTACCAAAACGAGATTTTCTTCGCACTAATTCTTTACCACATTCTGGGCACATTTCCCCAATTGGTTCTGGTTTTGCTTTTTCTTTTAAAGGTACAATTGTTTTACATTCAGGATACTTAGAACAAGCCCAGAACGGTCCATATCGTCCTTTTTTAATCACCATGTACGCTCCACAATTAGGACACGTTTTTTCTTGTCCATTGCTGTCTTTCGTGATTTCTTCTTGTTCTTGTGATTCCGTATACTTACACTTAGGAAAACTAATACAAGATATAAATTTTCCATAGCGACCATTGCGATAAACTAAGTCTTGACCACATTCTGGGCACTTACGACCCACTTTTTCTAATTCTACTTCCTTCATTTCTCCATATGCTTTTTCAACCAATGGATTAAAAGTATCATAGAATTCATGTAAATAGGCAATGTTATCGATTTCGCCTTCAGCAATTTTATCTAATGCTTGTTCCATACTCGCTGTATACTTAACATTAATAACAGTTGGAAAATATTCTTGTAGTTTTTCATCTGTTAAAAAACCTTGTTCCGTTGGAACAAATACTTTTGTTTTACTTGATTCCGATGATTTTTCCATCGATACATATAAACGCTTTTGTAGTGTATCGATAATCGTTGCATATGTACTCGGACGACCAATCGATTGTTTTTCTAATTCTTTAATCAAGCTAGCTTCTGTATAACGAGCAGGTGGTTCTGTAAAGTGTTGAGAAGCATGAGTTGGTACATCTTTATATACTTTACCTACTTCAATTTCCGGTAATAACTCTTCACTTGTTTTTTCATATTTACCAAATACTTTATAGTATCCATCAAAAGTCATTACTTGACCTGTGGCTTTAAATTCTATGTGATCACAATCAAATACAATCGTAGTTACATCATACTGACTAGGTGCCATTAAAGACGCTAGGGTACGATAATAAATCATGGCATATAGACGATTTTCTTCTGATGTTAAGTATGGTTTTACACGTTCTGGTGTATTCATAATATTTGTTGGACGAATCGCTTCGTGAGCATCTTGCGCATTTTTATTGTTTTTTTCATGGGCTTTACCAACATATTGTTTTCCATATTCTTCTTCAATAAAAGCCTTAGCATCTTTAACGAAGATATCCGATAAACGCGTAGAATCAGAACGCATATAAGTAATTAAACCTTCCATGTGGTCTCCAAGTTTTACCCCTTCGTACAAACGTTGGGCAATACTCATCGTACGTTTGGCTCCATATCCTAATTTAGTACTTGCATCTTGTTGTAAAGTTGATGTGATATATGGAAGCTTCGGTTGTTTTTTCTTTCCTTTTTTAGAAACGTCCACAACTGTAAAATCATTTTTACAACGTTCTAAAATCGCATCAGCTTCTTCTTTTGTCTTTAATTGTGGTTTATTTCCATCAATTTTAGAAAGCTCAATTTGGAATGTTTTTCTTCCTTCTTTAATATCTGCTTTAATTTCCCAGTATTCTTCTGGTTTAAATTTTTGAATAGCTCTTTCTTTCAATACAATTAAGTGAAGCGCAACCGATTGTACACGCCCTGCTGATTTAGAATGGATTTTTTTCTGTAATAATTTACTAAGCTTAAATCCAATAATACGATCTAAGAAACGTCTAGTTTCTTGAGAACGAACTAAGCGCATATCAATTTTACGAGGATGTTCTAAAGCATCAAGAACCGCAGGTTTAGTTACTTCATGAAATTCAATACGTTGTGTTGTATCCATATCCAAGTCTAAGACTCTAGCTAAATGCCAAGCAATAGCTTCTCCTTCACGGTCCGGGTCACTTGCTAAATAAATTTTATCTGCTTTTTTCGCAAGTTCCTTTAATTCTTCCACTGTCTCTTTTTTATCTTTACTTATTTTATATGTAGGTTGAAAGTCATTTTCAACATCAATCCCAAGTCGTTCTTTTCCTGTTGTTGCCAAATCACAAACATGTCCTTTACTTGAAACAACTTTATAATCGCTTCCTAAGTATTTTTCAATAGTTTTTGATTTTGATGGTGACTCAACAATAATTAAATTCTTTTTCATGTTATTCCCCCATGTTTCTCTATAAAAGCAAAAAATAATTCATTTGTCAAATATCATCTAACTCTTTTTCATCTAATAATATATTTGCTCCATTAAATATTAAAGTATTACATCCCATGTATTCTTTATTTTCAAAAGCTGTTGGTAAACAATAAACAGGTTTTGATAATTCTAAGCATTCATTTACCGTCAACATTGTTCCCGATTTTTCCTTTGCCTCAATCACTACTAAAGCACTAGAACATGCTGCAATCAAGCGATTTCGCCATGGAAAATGATAAGCTAAAGGTGCTACATTCATAGGATATTCACTAATAATTAATTGTTTTTCCCTCATTTCATAAAATAGTTTAGTGTTTTCTTTTGGATAAATGCGATTGATTCCACATCCAATAATACCAATTGTATCAGAGTCCATACTACATTGATGTGCCATAGCATCGATGCCCTTTGCCAATCCGGAAACAATACAATATTTTTGTTTTACATGATTGACAATTGTTTTCGTATTTTGAAGTGCTTGTGACGTACAATTTCGAGCCCCTACTATTCCTATACTTTTCTTTTTGAGTAAAGAATAATCTCCAATATAAAATAATATCCAAGGAGGATATCGCAAATGTTTCATGCACTCAGGATATTGTTCATCAACAATGGTTACATAATCATATGGATATTCAATAATTTTATATGGTTCTTGATTATGAATGGCTTTAGCAATGCGATTCCAGTCTCCATTGTATTGAATCGCATAATATAAAATTCTATACTTTAAATCTTTCATATTAATATATTCGACAAAATCAGAGAAAACGCAAAATTTTTTTAAAAAAAAAGAAATGATTTCTCATTTCTCTTAAAATAATTTAATTTGTAGTTGTTTTTGAACAGGACCATAACTTTTACGATGACATTCCAATACCCCATAAGTTTCAAGAGCTTGTAAATGTTGTTTCGTTGGATAGCCTTTATGATTTTTAAATCCATATTCAGGATATTGTTTATCTAATTCCACCATGTAATGATCACGAGAAACTTTTGCCAAAATCGATGCAGCCGCAATACAAATTGATTGCTGGTCTCCTTTGACAATGGCATGTACTTCTTTTTCCAAATTAGGAAGTGGCATAGCATCTGTTAATACAACTGATGCTTCAGCTTCTTTAGCAATTTCAAACATCGCATCTTGACATGCTCGATAAATATTTTTTTGATCAATTGTTTTTTCATCCACAAACACAATTTTATACCAAA
>JAQYFP010000162.1 GCA_028723085.1 Erysipelotrichaceae bacterium
AATACACTAGCAATCGTAGGCATATCAGAAGCATATCCAGATTCAAATTGAACGACACTTGCCAACGTAACTATTTGATGCACACTATAACTTGAATTATTAAAATCATCTTTATATTCTTGATACATACAATCAAATTGATTTAATAAAATTTTAGTTATTTCTTCTAATGATGCCTCAGTTGGAATTGAATACGTTTCTGGATATAAATATCCTTCTAATTTTATCTTGTATTCCGCTTTATTAATTTCATCAAAATTTAAAAATTCATATTGATCACATAAAGTGCGTAAAGTATTTTCATCATTCCAATAAGAAATAATATCATCTTTAGTATAATCGAAATTTTGGGCAATAATTTCAGCAATTTCTTTAGCCCATTTACCCTCAGGAATCGTAATTGTTACACTATCCACTTTTGCGTTTGAAGGATTTGACAAATAAGCAAATATTTCTTGTAAGTTCATACCATCATTCAATTGATATTGACCAGCGTAATATGATACATCACCCTTAGTTTTAGAGAAAATTTTCGCAAACCTTTGACTATGAATTAATTCCATTTTTTCTAAATCACTCAATACATCATTAAAACTTTCACCTTCATGCACTATTAATGTTTCCTGTTTACTTCCATCCCCACAAGCACTTGCGTTTTTTAAACAAAAAACAAAAAAAGTAACTACAATAACCAATAAAACTATTAAAAGACCAATTAATCCTATTTTTTTCTTGCCTTTATTCTTCGACATCTTCTTCATCCTCAACGAATGTGTTAATAACCTCTTCTACCATATCCCATTCTTCATCGCTTTCGATTGGATATAAATTCCCTTGTTCGTCATAAATAGAAGCATACACATCGCTAGGATCCCCATCTGGGTCTTGGTACACTACATATTGTTTTTTTGTTTCATCGCTATCAAATGTAAATAAAATAATAAATTTCTTTTCATTTCCATTTTCATCTTTAACGTATAAACAATTTGAATCTAACATATAATTTTTTCCTTTCTAAAATAAAGAGGGTAATCCAAAAATTACCCCCTATTTTTACTATCCAGATAATTCTGTAAAATCTGTACAGCTGCCATTTGATCAATAATCTTTTTTCGCTTTTTACGCGAAACATCCCCTTGAATTAATAATCTCTCGGCGCTTACAGTTGTGAGTCGCTCATCCCATAAAGTCACATGATATCCTTCTTTTTCCAATTCATTGGCAAAATCAATTGACAATTGACCACGAATTCCAACATCACCATTCATGTGTTTAGGAAGTCCTAAAACAACTTCTTTAATTTTTTCTTTTTCAAGAAGTTCAAGAAGTTGATCAAAACAATCATCATAGTCGTCTTGGTCAAAGCGAATTGTCGTTAATGCTCTTGCAAGAAATCCCGTTGAATCACTAATCGCAACTCCACAAGTCTTACTTCCAAGATCAAGTCCAATAATACGTCCCATTATTTCTCCAAATATGCACGAACTAACTCTTCAATAATTTCATAACGTTCAATGCGTTGAATTAAATTACGAGCATTTTTATGAGAAGAAATATAGGCAGGATCATTACTGATAAGATAACCGGCAATTTGGTTTTCAGAATTATATCCTCTTTCTTCCAGTGCAGCACTAACTTCTTTCAGAATCATTTTGATATTTTCTCTTCGAATATCTTCTGTAGTAAAAGTCATTGTTTCAGTAACGTCTTTCATAATATCAACTCCTTAACTTATTTCATTATACAAAATAAAAGACAAAAATGAAAGAGATTTCATCTTTGTCTTTTATTTTTATTATTTTAATAATTGAGAGCGAATTGCTTCCAATGCCTCTTGTACTTTAGAAGCGTCTTTACCACCAGCTTGTGCCAAGTCTGGTTTTCCTCCACCATTTCCAGAACAAATTTGTGCAGCTGTTTTAACAAGTTGTCCACTGTTTACACCATTTTTAATAGCATTTTTACCTGCTCCAGCAACAAAAACGACTTTATCATTATTCACATTCGCAAAGAAACATACAGCGTTTTCATCTTGTCCTTTGATATTTGAGGCAATATCTTTTAAAGCTTTAGAATCAAGTCCTTCACTACATTTAATAATTACATTTAATCCATTAATAGATTGAGCATCTTTTAAGTATTCCAATGCTTTTAAACCATTAATTTGATTTTTCATGTCTTCCATTTCTTTTGTCATGGCCTTTAATTGATCATAGACATTTGAAACTTTTTCATCAACGTTTTTAATACCTTTTGATTTAACTGTAGCGGCGATATTTTCAAGCATTTCGTGTTCATGAGCAACTTCCTTATAAGCCTCAAAACCAGTTTTAGCAGTAATACGTCTTGAATCCGATCCAATACTTTCTTCTGAAATAATTTTACACATTCCAATTTCACTTGTGTTATTTACATGACATCCAGCACAGAATTCTTTAGTAACATCACCCATTGTAACAACACGAACAAAGTCACCATATTTTTCATTAAACAATGACATAGCCCCTGTTTTCTTAGCTTCTTCAATAGGCATGATTTCTTTAGTAACATCATATCCATTGGTAATATATTCATTTACTAATGCTTCTACTTGTGCTAATTGTTCATTAGAAATTTTTTCATAATGTGAGAAGTCAAAACGTAAATATTCATCACATACATATGAACCTGCTTGGTGAATATGAGAACCCACAACTTTTTGAAGAGCCGCTTGAAGTAAGTGTGTACAAGAGTGATTTTTCATTGTCTTTTGACGACGAGTAACATCCACTTTACAAGTAACCATCATACCTTCAGTAATCACACCATCTTCGATTTCAATTGTATGAATGTGTTGTTTATTTGGTGCTTTTTGAACATCTGTCACATGAGCATCAAATCCATCCGCTGTAATTGTACCAGCATCACATACTTGTCCACCGCTTTCAGCATAGAAACAAGTTTGATCTAAAATAATTTGTCCTTCATCACTTAATGAATCCGTTCTATGTCCATCTTTGAAAAGAGCAATAACTTTTGCTTGACATGTTAATTGATCGTAACCAATAAATTCAGATGCATCGGTGAAGTTCATCAATTCTTCATTTTGTTTCGCAAATGATTCTTTATTGCTTCGCGCAGCACGAGCTCTTTCTTTTTGTTGATTCATTTGTTCATCAAATTCTTCACGAACAACTTCTAAACCAGCTTCTTGGGCAATTTCTTGTGTTAATTCAAATGGGAATCCATAAGTATCATATAACTTAAATACAACTTCCCCACTTAATTTACCATCCGCTTTAGCCATTTCTTCATCAAGAAGAGCTTGTCCATTTTTCAATGTTTTACGGAAAGTTTCTTCTTCGATTTTGATTAATTTTTGATTAAATTCAACGTGTTCTTGTAAATATGGATAGAAATCTTTCATATTGTCCGCTACAACAGGAACTAATTTATATAAGAAAGGTTCATCCAATCCTAATTTTAGTCCAAAACGAGCAGCTCTACGAAGAACACGACGAAGTACATATCCTCTACCAGAGTTAGAGAAATTTGCTCCATCACTTAAAGCAAACGTAATTGTACGAACGTGATCGGCAATAACACGGTATGCCATTTTATATTCACCTTCATAAGGGTGTTTAGCCATTTTTTCAGTCGCATGGATAATTGGCAAGAATAAATCTGTGTCGAAATTTGTTTCTCCATCTTGAATCAATGCGACAAGACGTTCAAGTCCCATCCCTGTATCAATGTTCTTTTGAGGTAATTCTTTATATTCTTTACGATCTACTTCTGGATTACAATCATATTGTGAGAACACAATATTCCATACTTCGATATAACGATCATTTTCCATTTCTTCGAAGAATAATTTTTCTCCTAATCCTTCAGGATCGTATTTAGGCCCACGGTCAAAGAAAATTTCACTATCTGGTCCACCTGGTCCTTTACCGATTTCCCAGAAATTTTCCTTTGTCTTTAAAATATGACTTGGATCTACATGGCATTTTTCAGCCCAAATACGATATGCGTCTTCATCATCAATATACACAGTAATATATAAACGATCTTTATCGATTCCCATCCATTCTTCACTTGTTAAGAATTCCCAAGCAAATGGAATCGCATCTTCTTTAAAATAATCCCCAATTGAGAAGTTTCCTAACATTTCAAAGAAAGTATGATGTCTTGCCGTACGTCCTACATTTTCAATATCATTTGTACGAATACTCTTTTGCGCATTGGCAATACGATTACATCTAGGTTTTTCTGAACCATCAAAGTATTTCTTTAATGCCGCAACCCCTGCATTGATCCACAATAAAGTTGGATCGTTATTAGGAACTAGACTTGCTCCTGGTTCAATCATATGTCCTTTACCTTTGAAATAATCCAAGAACATTTGACGAACTTGATTTCCTGTTAGTTGTTTCATAATTTTCCTCCATAAAAAAAAACGTTCCTATATCTAGGAACGTAAAGTTACGCGGTACCATCCTAGTTCACTATTGCTAGTGCCCTTAATTATCGAATAACGCCGAAATACGATTTCACTCCAAGATAGCTTCAATTTAAAATCTTTTTGAAGTTTTCACCAACCACTTCTTCTCTAAAAAAAACAATTATAAATCTACTTATTCTTTTCAACGTGAACACAGTAATTTTATCATTGAAGAATCTAAATTTCAATTTCTTTTTTAGGCAAATGGATAATCAATGGTTATAACCAAATAAACTTCTTTTGAAACGTTAATATGCGACATTATTTCTTGTTCAATTTCTTGTTTAGTTTTCTTTTCATCAAATGGAACCACTAAATCAAATACCAAATTCACATGAGTCGGACCTGATACAATACGGAAATCATGGAACTGCCATTGTTCATTACATTCTTTAATTGCCTTTGAAACAATCGCTTTATATTCATCTGTTTCAGGGTCATTCACTTTCACAGGATCCATATGAAGAACTAATTCCACTTGGAATTTATCTTTAACTTGTCGTTCAATATTATCAATTTCATCATTATTTTAAAAAATATCATTTTGACTATTCACTTCCTCATGAGCACTTGCAAAGTTTCTATTAGGTCCATAGTTATGAACAATAAAATCATGAACACCTAACACTTGATTACTCTGTAAAATAAAAGCTTTAATATCTTTTACTAATTGTTCATCCGGAGCCATTCCCAACAATGAATTAATAACATCTTTAATCAAATTGTATGCGTTAATTAAAATAATAACAGAAACGATAACCCCCATATAACCATCTAAATTAAAATGAAATATAGGTGATAAAATAGTTGAAATTAAAACAGCAGTTGTTCCAAGTACATCCGAAATAGAATCAAGAGCCGTTGCTTCCAATAAAGATGATTCATATTTTTTAGAAAGAGCTTTATTATAGCTATACATCCAAAGCTTCATCGCAATCGAAATACATAAAATAAAAATCGTTACCCATCTAAAATCAATAACACCTGGGTGAATGATTTTAGTAAAACTTTCTTTTGCTAATTCAAAACCAAGGACAACAATAATCAATCCCACAAACATCGAAGCAATTGTTTCTGTTCTTTGATGTCCATATGGATGAGACGCATCGGCTGGTTTATTAGAAATACGGAAAGATATAATTGAAATAATATTACTAATAGCATCTGTCAAGTTATTAATCGCATCTGCTTGAATCGAAACAGATTGAACAACTGTTCCAATCATAAACTTAATCAAAAACAATAAAATATTATTAAAGATTCCAATCCATCCACATAAACGCCCCACTTGACTTCTAACTTGTTGATTTTTAGTATCTTGGGCATTAGGTACAAATTTATTAATTAAATAAGAAATCATTTTTTCACCTTCATTTTATATTAAAATTCCTTCTAAGTGATCCATTTCATGTTGAATGATTTGGGCTTCGGTATCATAAAAAAATTGATGGTGTTTTTTAAACTCCGTATCTAAATATTCAACCTCTATTTCTCTATAACGAACAGCTTCTCTTTCACCAGATAAAGATAAGCATCCTTCCATAGTAGTATATGGATCTTTTTTAGATAAAATAACGGGATTAATCATAACTACATGCATAAATTGTGTCTGAATCACAATCATACGCTTTGAGTAACCAATCATATTTGCCGCCATTCCTACACATTTATATTCATATGCTTTAATTGTATCTAATAAATCCTGAGCAATTGGTAAATCTTTTCTTCTACATTTTCCACTTTTTTGTGATAAAAAGGTTTCATCCGTTACAATCGGTTTTATCATAGCTTACCTCCTAAGTTTTCTTTTAATGATGTTTGACGAATCCGTTTTTGTTTCAACTTCACTTGATTTTCAAATAATTGTTGGTTTCCAATGATATATAAATGATGTTTTGCACGTGAAATAGCCGTATAAATCAATCTTTTTTCTAGCATATACGTCGAATTACTATCCACTACAAAAATAACATTCTCGTATTCACTTCCTTGTGATTTATGAACAGAAATACAATACGCATGCGTTAGAAAATATAAGAAATCATGGTCAAAAGGAACAATCTGATTACCAAAATCTACTTCAATAATCGCATTGTCTTTTGTCTTTTCAATATGAATAATCGTTCCCATATCACCATTATAAACATCTTCTTCTGCCATATTTTTAAGCAACATGACCTTATCTTTTTCACGAAAAACAACTTGGCCAACTTTTATTTCTTTTTTATATTTTGACTTAGGATTCATTAATTCCTGCATCATTTTATTTATTTCATCAATACCGCATACTCCTTTATACATAGGAGCTAATATTTGAATGTCTTGTTGACTTATCAATTCACAAATGCGCTCTAAAATCTCAAAAGAATTTGCTTCAATAAATGTAACACCATCATCAAAACTACACTTTTGATCTTCTCGGATTTCTTTTGCCAAAGTTACGATACCCGAACCATTTGCCTGGCGATATATTTTTGTCAGATGAACTACAGGTAATAAAGAAGAATCAATTAAATCTTCAAATACTTTTCCTGGTCCTACACTTTCCAATTGATTTTCGTCTCCTATTAATAAAATACGACAACGAAGAGGAAGAGCCTTTAATAATTGACAAAAAAGATGTGTATCAACCATGCTGAATTCATCAATAATTAAAAAATCACAATCAATTTTATTATTTTCATCTTTTCCAAATGTATTAGAATGTAAATCCCATTGTAATAAAGAATGAATCGTACGAGAATCACATTCTGATAACTGTGATAATCGTTTCGATGCTCTTCCAGTAGGAGCACATAATTGAATCGTTCGATCAGGATATAATTGTGTACAAATGTTCAATATTCCCTTAACAACCGTTGTTTTCCCAGTTCCCGGTCCTCCATTTAAAATAGAAAACGAATGATTAAAAAAGGAAATAATCGCATCTTTTTGTTTATCATCATATTCAATGTTTAAACTAAATTCAACTTCACGAATTTTAGTATCCAAAACAGATTCATCAATTTGATCTACCTTAAAAATATGATCTTTTACATCATTTGAAATTGTCATTTCATCACTCAATAAATGAAAAGGATATATTCTATCATTCTGTATTTCTAAAATATCATTTTTCTTTAAACGCTGTATAGCCTCTATTATTTGTTGTTTGGAAAGAACTTTTGTGTTTTCACAAATACTAGCTAGTGATAAAAATGTATTTCCTGAATTCATAACTAAATCACGACATACATTACATATATAAGCATCTTGTCGTCTAGAATCCATTGCTTCCATCGCTAATGTATTAGCCAAAGATACACTCGTTTTATACCCAAATCCATTGACTTCATAGAAAGGCTGAAAACAATTTTTTTGAATCACTTCGACAGGATTGTCATAATGTTTTTGCAACAGTTCAATTTTGGCATCACTTAAACCCATCTTTATAAGTTGAACATAGGATTCATTAAAACTCGAAAATTCTTGAATTCCTTTTTTTATTGTATTGATTTTCTTTTGATTTAAGGATGGAATCTGATACAAAATACTATCATCTTGTAATATTAATTCCAGACAATTATCACCAAATGACTCATAAATTTCCATTGCTGTTTTCTTACCAATACCATTGAATCTTTCTCCACTTAAAAAACGGACAATCTGTTTTTCATTTGTTGGCAACTTACGAACTGCACTCTTAATTTGAAACTGTTCACCATACTTAGGATGATGGACATAATCACCTGTTAAAGTGTATTCCATATCCTCACTAACATCACGAACAATTCCTGTTGCCGTAAATTTATGATATGTATCTGTCTGTGAAAAAGTAGCGACTATATAATGATTTTGTTCGTTTTCAAAAACTACATATTCTAGAATCGCATCAATGGTTTCCATTCAACTTCTCCTGATAAGTAAGTAGAATTTTTTCGTTTAAATCTTCATCATTGATAAATACTTGATCAATGACACCTCCACCCATGCAAATGTTTCCATCATAAACAACAGCTTCTTGTCCACATGTAACCGATGAAATTTTTTGAGGGTAAGACAACAAAATTGTGGTATCATCAATTTTTTTCAAGTATACATCTTGATCAGGTTGACGATATCTAAATTTAGCTGTACATTTTTCAGGAATTTTATAAGAGTCTGGTAAAATCCAGTTTACACCACTGACAATGCAACTAGTTGAATATAACCATTCTTTATGGGAGTTATGACAAACAAACAAAACATTTTGTTTTACATCTTTTCCTACCACAAACCAAGGTCCAGCACAATCAGATATATCGAGTCCTTTTCTTTGTCCAATTGTATAATATAGAACCCCAATATGGCGTCCTACTACTTTTCCAGTATCAATATCGACAATGTTACCTTCTTTACTTGGAAGATAATTTGTTAAAAACTTTCTAAAATCACGTTCTCCAATGAAACATATTCCTGTACTATCTTTTTTAGTCGCAACACTTTCCAAATTCAAGTCTGCAGCATATTGACGCACTTGTGGTTTAATTAATTTTCCCAATGGAAACATTGTTTTTTGTATCGCATTTTTATTTACTTGACACAAGAAATATGTTTGATCTTTATTCGTATCTGCTGCTCTTGTCAAATAATTAAAACCATCAATATTGGTAGTAGATGCATAGTGCCCTGTTGCTACAACATCAAATCCATTTTTTAAAGCAAATTCAAAAAAAGAATCAAACTTTATATATTTATTACATAAAATGTCTGGATTGGGTGTTCTTCCTTTTTCATATTCATCTAAAAATGTTTTAAAGACATGATCCCAATACTCTTTTATAAAATCAACACGAAGAAGTTTTAACCCAAGATGGTTCGCAACCGCTAAGGCATCTTGATAGTCTTGTTCCTGTGGACATGTATCATCCATAATTGTCGGATTTCCTTCAATATCATTATTAGCAAACGAATCCCAATTTCGCATAAAACAACAAGTTACATCATATCCTTGTTCTTTCAATAAATAAGCTGCAATAGCAGAATCAACTCCGCCACTTAATCCAAGCAAAACTTTCATACTAAAATCCTCCATTATTTCTATTATACTTCATTCAACAAATTATTTTAAGTTTTTCTTGAAAAGTATATAAATATTGTATATAATAATCAAGCAATGCCCTGGTGGTGAAATTGGTAGACGCAGTGGACTCAAAATCCACCGGTAGCGATACCATGCCGGTTCGAGTCCGGCCTGGGGCACCATTTTTTAAAATTAAGCTCGCCAGAGCTTTTTTTTATGCGTTTTATTATTAAAAAAAAATATTTTGTATTATAATGATTTCTCAAGGAGACTTTAATTATGTCAAAAAATACTTTATACCCAGTTTTATACGTAAAAGAAATTAATTCTCGTTTTTATAAACACTGTGGTATTTATCCAACTGTTTATTTTAAAATTGAAAACACAAAAGAATTAGAACAAGAACCTTATTATTGCGAATACATGGACCAAATTCGTAAAGAAGCGATGAAAGCCATTTGTCATCAATTCACAATGTCATGTCCTACTACTGTTTCTAATGATCAAGAGGTATTTGTCATCTTTAAAGACAATGTTGAATTAGAACAAGTTAAAAACTTTTGTATTCAAATCTTAGAAGAATTGGAATACTTTACCAAAAAAACACACGTTGCCCAATTCGCAACACTAGAAACAATGTTAATGATCATCGATAGACCTGTTACTTTATTTAAAATGAATAAGGTGGGCGAAAAATTAACACAAACAGATATTTTGTCTAATTTAATCACCGAAATTGATGGCCATGAAGATCCTCAAGATAATGGTTGTGTCACAACTTATGAAGACTTCATTCGCGAAAAAGAAAATCCCGTTCAAATAGAAAAACCAATTGATGAAGAGTGATTGTGATAATCACTTTTTATTTTTGATTAAACATTTATATGAATAAAAACTTATTATCTAAATTAGAACAAATATCAAACGAAGAACAATTTATTCTTCAAAATCGTAAAACAAATATTGTTAACTCTGAAATAGATGAAAATGAGGTATTGTTTAATGACAACAGCATTAATATAAAAATATTACCTCGTTTTATCGATTATCCTTTTCATACAAACGATGGCATAGAATTAATGTATGTTGTACAAGGGATAATTACACATAAAATTGAAAATAAAGAAATTGTTTTAAAAAAAGGAGATTTACTACTTTTAAGTCATAATTCATCTCATGCCATTACAAAATGCACCAAAGATGATATTGCGGTAAGCATCGTCATTCATCCTTCTTTTTTTAATATTGTTTATGAAATGATTGGATACGATAACTTCATTGCCCTATTTCTTATTGACTTACTTCGCAACAAGGAAAATTCATATTTAATTTTCAATACTTTGAATATTTCCCAAATTCAAAATCTAATTGAAAACTTAGTTCAATCATTTTTTGATCAACAAGGAAATACAAAAGAAAACCAAATTACACTCAGTCTTATCTTTTTATATTTAATTCGTAATATTGAGTGCATAAAAGAAGGAAGTTCTCAAAACTTCGAAGATTTACTTATTGAAAACACATTAGAATATATTAATATTTCATATAAAAATGCGAATTTACATGAAATATCTTCTCTGCTTCATCAAAATGATTATAACTTAAGCAAACTGATCAAAACTAAAACAGGACGAACTTTCAAAGAACTTCTACAATCTCGTCGGTTCTATCAAGCTGAAGAATTATTATTAAACAGTAATCTAGCCATTGATGAAATCATTTTAGCTGTAGGCTATGAAAGTCATAGTTATTTCTTTAAGCGTTTTAAAGAAAAATATGGTGTTACTCCAAAAAAATACCGTCAACTACATGGTTGACGGTATTCTTTATAATTTCATTCCCTCTAATACATGTAAAGCCGTGGTTGCCATTGCTTTACAAGCAATGTGTAGTGTTTCTTCAGCATTTGTTCCATGAACATATTCTAAGAAATCTTCATTATGAGCATATACTTTTGGGTTTGCCTGTGTATCTAGTTCACAATAAACAGTAGGACAAACATGAGAAACATTTCCAATATCACTGCTTCCACTAGCTTGTGAATCATCTTCAACGAAAGAACAAATTCCTAATTCATTTAACGATTTTTTCAAATCAGTACGAAGTTCTTCGTTGTATACTAAATCATCAAAACTGTTTTCAAAAAAGCGATAATCCATTTCACAACCTGTCATTAAACAAGCGCCTTTAGCACAGTTGATAATTTTTTCTGTTAATATTTGAACATATTCTCTTTGAGCTGCACGAATATAAAATTGACAACTAGCATGATCCGGTACAATGTTACATGCCATTCCCCCATCGGTGATAATTCCAGCTACTCTTGCATCGGCTTTCATATGTTGTCTTAATGCATTAATTCCAGCAAACGTTAATTGAACAGCATCTAAAGCATTCACTCCTAGTTC
>JAQYFP010000163.1 GCA_028723085.1 Erysipelotrichaceae bacterium
ATGGGAAGCGAGGTAAAGGAATTAAATACTTTTTCTATGTATTTTATCCTGCTCATCTACTGATATTTGCCTTACTGGCCAAGTACTTAGGCAATTGGATTATTGTTTTAAAATAAAATTATTGAGGATATAACAATTAAATAACAAACACTTAACTGTTATATCCTCAATTTTTTACATTATTAATTTCTAATTCTATAACATAAACTGATGATTTATTTTTTAAATAAAGTATTTTTCATATTTTTAATCATCTTTGAAATTGAATAATTAGCGGATTTTTGTACCATCACTTGAAGCAACACCATAACCAAAATAACAAATACAATTCCTATCACATAATCTAAAATTGTAATAGTATAAAGTGTATTTAATACATAAATGTTATAGATTGATGCAATTCCCATAATCCATCCCGTAACGATTCCAGGTACATACCATCCTTTGATGTTACATATTTTTTTACCTGCTGTATGAATAATCATTTCCAAAATACCTAGAAAATTAGGAGCCAATACAAAAATAAGACAGCAATGCATCATTTTTACACCACATTTTGGGTGAGAATATTTGCTGTCTTTCTGCTGTCTTATCAATTAAAAGCAGTACATTTTAAATAAAACAAAAGAAAAGACCCATAGGCCCAAAACAGCGATAGAATCGATGTTTTTGTGACTTTTGAGTCTTTTTCTTCTCTTTGATTTTTGTCGTTTGATTAACGTTTACTGAATTTATTGAGAATTGTGGTCTTCATAAACTCCTTTGTTCAAGACAAATTTGAGTATATGAAATTTTATTTGCTGTCTTTTGCTTTCTTAGTGCTACCTTACGGATTATTAATGTTCATATAATAAAAATGCATTATTAAAGTGTCTGCCAATAAATAAAGACTATAATAAGATTGAATTTATAATTTTAATTCAAACTCCCGAAAGTATAACGATTGCTATTTTATATATGTTATAATTATATTGAAATGTACAAAATAAAATTATGTGTAAATTATCTTGTGTTTTAAAATTTATAGGAGGAATGCTTTATGACAAATTTATTTGATATTTCTCAATTTAATGCATATCGTGAAGATAATCGACGTGAAGTAAAAAAAGCACGTGATGGTCTCCCTCTCTCCCTTTGGGAAACATATTCTGCTTTTGCAAATTGCTATGGCGGTGTCATTATCCTGGGAGTTAAAGAAAATAACGATGGTAGTTGGTATACAACCGGTCTAAAAAATCCTTCAAAACTTCAAAAAGAAATTTGGGACACAATAAATAATACTAAAAAAATAAGTATTAATTTATTACGAGAAGATGATGTAGAAATGTATAATCAAAACAATGATGTAATTATGGTTATACACGTTCCAGCAGCTCATCGTGAACAAAAGCCCGTTTATATCAATAATGATATTTTTAATGGAACCTACAGAAGAAATTTTGAAGGTGACTATCGTTGTACAAGAATTCAAGTTAAAACAATGCTACGTGATCAAGCGGACGATACAATTGACATGAGCATTCTTGATAATGTTGATATCAATATCTTTAACAAAGACTCCATTAGAGGATATAGAAATATGTTTGCATTCCTTAAAGATGGCCATCCCTTTACAAGATTAAATGATGATGAATTTCTACGAAGTATTGGTGCTTTAGCTATATCTGATAATGACAAAAGTTTGCATCCAACTGCTGCTGGTCTGCTTATGTTTGGAAATGAATATGATATAGTAAGATATTTTCCAGATTATTTTTTAGATTTTAAAACAAAACTAGACCCAAATATGCGATGGACAGACAGAATTCAATCAAGTTCAGGTGATTGGTCAGGAAATATTTTTGATTTTTATTTCAGGACCTATAACAAAATCAAACAATCATTACCATTGCCATTTAAAATATCAAATGGTGTTCGCATTGACGATACACCACTTCATGAAGGTATTCGAGAGGCTCTTGTGAATTGTTTAGTAAATGCAGATTATTATGGTTCAAGAGGTATCGTAATTACATTAGAACCTTATCAAATCACATTTTCTAATCCTGGTTATAGTAGAACCGGAATTCAACAAATGAAGCGTGGAGGTGTTTCAGATCCGCGTAATCGTGGAATGATGAAAATGTTTAATCTAATTGACATAGGTGAGCGTGCTGGAAGTGGAATTCCTCGAATTTTAAACATTTGGGAAAACGAAAGAATGATAGAACCTTTGATTAAAGAAGAATTCGATCCTGATCGTACAAACTTAATTTTATCGTTTGAAAAAAAACAAGCGATAAAATCAAGCGATAACAATCCGATAAACATATCAAAGCAATCAAAAAAAACATTAGAGAATAAACAAAAAATATTGGAATATCTAAAGGATAATGGGCGTTCAAAATGCGTTGATATAGCTATATTTATAGGATTAAGCGAATCTAGAACTAGAGTAATACTCAGTGACATGGATGAAATCGAACCACTTGGAAACAATAAAAATAGAACTTATAGACTTAAATAATAAAAATTATCGCTTGTTTTAAAAACAAGCGATAATTTTTATTTCATGCATATCGAACTAGTACAGAAAATCAATTTAATAATTTTTTCATTTAGATAAAATAAAAAGACCATCTATTATAGATGATCTTAATATTTGTCTCACTATACGTAAATTAACGTTTAGAGAACTTCGAAACCCTATAATATTAAAGTTTTACAACCTTTTTGTTGCTTACTTGTTGCATTGCCGATTTTTTTAACACAACTCAAATAGTTTGCTAAATTATTTACTTAACACTTAATTCTTCAATTTTTTTATGCTTCTCAGTATTTTTACCCCCTCTTTGGTTAATTGGGAACTATCTTTATCTAATACTAATGATTTTGCTTCTAAAATTCTATCAATTGCATTCATTGGATCTAGGGAATGATATGCAAAGAATAAATGTCTTAGCTCTGTACCTTTTATAATCTTATAAGCATTTTTACTATCAATTTGATAAACATATGATAGATATCTATAAATATACCCTATCCAATACATTTCATTAACTGAAAACTTTATTTTTCCATAACTGGTT
>JAQYFP010000164.1 GCA_028723085.1 Erysipelotrichaceae bacterium
TTTATGATTTGTGTAAAAAAGGAGTTGAATTAGGCGTTGCACAAATTTGTATCAATCCAGCTTATATGGATTTATGTGCACCGCTAGTGAAAGGAACAAAAACTAAACTAGGACCAACGTGTGATTTTCCATTTGGGACAAGTTCGCTTGCTTCTAAGGTTGCTCAAGCAAAAATCGTATTAGAATATGAAGATGTGGGAGAAGTGGATATGGTTTGCAATTATGGGTTAATACGATCTGGTAAATATGATCAAGTCACAAAAGAAATTCAAGCTGTAGCAGATGTATGTCACAAAAAGAATAAAGAATTAAAAGTGATCATTGAAACAGATGCACTAACTGAACAAGAAATTCGCAAGGCATGTCATGCCGTTATAAATGGAAATGCCGATTGGATTAAGACAAGTACAGGCTTTTTAACGGGGCATGAAAATGTTGGAGCTACGAATGAAGTAATTCAAATAATGATGGATGAAGTTCAAGGAAAAATTAAAGTGAAAGGAAGCGGTTGTATTCGAACACGCGAGCATTTTTTAGAATTAATTGACCTGGGAATACAACGATTAGGTGTGAATTGCGTCTCTGTACCTAAAATTTTAAATTTATGAAATATATTATAATAGGAGATTCCAATACATATGGATTTGATCCATCGGATTATTTAGGAAGAAGATATGCTAAAGTTTGGACAGATTACTTAAATATCGAAGGATGTACTTTTGAAAATGCAGGCGTAAATGGGCAACGCGTTTTTGATATCGTAAATTTCATTCCAAATGCATATGATTCCGTATTTATAATGCTAGGAACTAATGATATTTTACAAAATTTTAGTGTCAGTACAATCATAAAAGAAATGAAAGATTTTTTGTCAAATGTGAATGGGAAAGCAGTAATTATTTGTCCTGTAATTATTGAAATGAAAGAATTTAAAGAAAAATGCATTGCATTAAATGATCTATATCAGAAATTGGGAGTACCTTGTATTCCAAGTATAAAAGTAGATATGGCATATGATGGTATTCATTTCAGTCAAAAGGGGCATGAACAATTTGGAATATATATAAATGAGGAAATAAAAAAGCTCTTACATAAGTAAGAGCTAATTTTTTTAAATGGTCCGGGTGACAGGACTCGAACCTGCACGCTTTAGGCACTAGATCCTAAGTCTAGCGTGTCTGCCAATTTCACCACACCCGGATTCCTAATAATTATATCACAAATTAAAAGGGATGCAAGCATTAATGTAAAATTGTTGGTGCACAAATCATTTCGATTTCATCTTCAAGATATTCTTGCAGCTTCTTTAGCAAATCAGAAGTGATTTCGACACCTTCAATTGTTTTAGGTAGACTATTTGGATCTACTACAAATTCAACACGAGGAATGGCAGGTAGTTCACTTCCATGTTCTTGTGCAATTTTTTCAATTTGTTTTATGATTGGCTCAGCCAATTCTTTAATTAATTCATCTTCAGTCATGCTTAAATTATAGTTAAAAAACAAATTGTTTTCAATAATTAAGCACTATCCCTTCAAATTTTTTTATTTTTTTGTATAATATATTCTAAGGGGGAATCAAAGTGAAAAGAGCTGGAAGAAAAAAGCAAGAATATGAAGAAATAGATGATTTCGCCAAAGCACTACTTGATAAGAAGACCGAAATGGCTATATATAAAGATTTAGAAGAAGATGCGAGTCCTAAACCAATGTCGGAATTGGAACGATTAAAAAAAGAAGAAACAATGTCATCAGCATTGGACATGCTTCGTAAAGAGCGAGGACAAAAAACAATTCAAGAAGAAGAAAAAGAGTATTCTTTAAAAGAAGAATTAGACAAAACATTGGATCCAAAATTAACGGAAAATTTGTTTAAAAAAGATGAGGATGCTTCTTTAAAGGCAGTTCAAGATATTTTGAATTCAGATGTAAATAATCAAGTTGAAGAAAAAATAAAAGAACAGGAAGAACCTGAAAAAGAAGAAGTTGTAAAACAAGATGAAGATAAACCAAAAGAAAAAAAGAAAAGTAGAATTTCAAAAACAACCAAAATCATTATGTGTTTAGTTGTTTTAGGTGTTTGTCTGATGGGAGGATATGCTTATAAAATTTATGTATATGATCCTCAAAATGTTGCTTCCCAAGAACAAATTGATGCCTATAATCGTTTAGTAGATTATGCTGATGAATTTGATATGATGTCTGATTCAGAAAAACTTGAGTTGCTTGATATGCAAGATGATTATGATGGGTTATTAGATAAACAAAAAGATGAATTGAATGCTTATTTTAAAGATAAAGACCATGTTGGAAAAACATATACAAGTTTGATTTCTGAACTTGAAAAGTTAAAACAAGAATTAGAAGATGAATCGAATGAGGGATACCAGTCTTTAAAAGCATATTTAGAAGCATGGGACAGTTACAGTGATGAACAAAAATTAGGTGTTATCAACTATAAAGCAACATATGATGATTTAAATTCTGTTCTTCAAAAGAAAATTGATGATGTTGCTCGTACTTATTGTACAAAATCATATACTTCATTGTATTCAGAATACTTCGAAATCTTAAAACAAAGAAATGAAGCTCAAATTGCTTCTTTACAAGAACAATTAGATAGTGAAAAGGCAAATCTTCAAGAATTGGAAACATATGCAGATTCATTAGAATCTGATTTGGCATATGCGAAAACAAATAATTTGGATGTAGCTGATATCCAAAGTCAAATTGATACGAATAATAGTGTGATTACGCAAACGCAACAAACAATTAATTCATTGCAATCACAGATTGATTCGTTAAAAGCTCAAATTCAAGAATAAGGATTGTATGATACAATCCTTTATGCCGACTTAGCACAGTTGGTAGTGCAACGCACTCGTAACGCGTAGGTCGTAGGTTCAAGTCCTATAGTCGGCACCATTGTTTATAAACCAATGAATATATCATTGGTTTTTTTATTATAGTTATGTTAAAATTGATACATGAATATATTATTGT
>JAQYFP010000165.1 GCA_028723085.1 Erysipelotrichaceae bacterium
CTGTTGCAGGATCACGAGTGAAGGCGACCCCTGTTCCTGATTCATCAGACCAGTTACCAAATGCCATTTCTTGTACGTTTACCGCTGTTCCCCAAGAAAAAGGAATGTCATTATCTCTTCGATAAACGTTAGCACGTGGATTGTCCCATGAACGGAATACAGCTTTAATGGCTCCATATAATTGTTCTTTTGGATCATCTGGGAAATCTGTTCCAACTTTTTCTTTATATTCTTTCTTAAATTGGATTGCTAATTGTTTTAAATCATCTGCTGTTAAATCAATGTCTTCTGTAACATGACGACTAGCTTTCATTTCATCGATTAATTCTTCAAAGTATTTCTTTCCAACTTCCATTACAACATCAGAATACATTTGAATAAAACGACGATAACAATCTCTTGCCCATCTTTCGTTTCCGGTTTTCTTAGCAATGACTTCCACAACTTCATCGTTTAGTCCTAAATTTAAAATGGTATCCATCATTCCTGGCATACTTGCTCTGGCTCCTGAACGAACAGATACTAATAAAGGATTTTCTAAATCACCGAATTTTTTACCCGTGATTTCTTCCATTTTTGTGATGCCCTCTTCAATTTGAGCTATTATTTCATCGTTGATTTTACCATCTTCATAATATTGCGTACATGCCTCTGTACTAATCGTAAATCCTTGTGGAACAGGTAAGCCAATATTAGTCATTTCAGCTAAGTTAGCTCCCTTTCCTCCTAATAATTCACGCATTGAAGCGTTTCCTTCGCTAAAGAGGTAAACATATTTTTTTGTCATAAAATCCTCCTCATATGATACTACCTTTATTTAATATAGCATTATCAATTCATAAATTCAATTAAAAATGTAAGCGGTTTCTTTTTAAAGTGATAAAAAACACTTAGACATTTGTCTAAGTGTTCAATACAACTAACAACATTCCGTACATTCTTGTCGTACACTTCCGCATAATTCAAAGCTAGGACAATCTGAAGTACAAGAATCTGAAATAATATTGCGTAATTCAGGTGGAACCATTGTTGTGATTTCATCAGAATCATATCCAACAACCAAACTTTGTTTAGAAATCATAATTGGTCGCTTTAAAATAGATGGATTCTTTTGAATTAAATCAACAAGTTCATTTAAAGAAAGATCATTAATATCTTTTTTCAAACTTGTGAAAGCTTTAGAACGAACGGAAATAATATCTTCTGTTCCATTTTCACATCGAGAAAGAATATACTTAATTTCATCTTTATCTAAGATCGAAGTAAATATATTTTTTTCTACAAATTCAATATTATTATCTTTCAACCATTGTTTAGCTTTACGACAACTTGCACATCCTGGTGATGTATATAAAATTACCATAAATTCACTCCTTTCAACGAAATTAGCACTCATCCTCTCTGCCTGCTAATAATAACATGGTTTTATATGTGTGTCAACACGGAATTAGTCTTTAAAGTAATCTGAATTAATGATATAATCAATAGATAAAAGGGAGGATATAATATGGAAAGAATGGTTAGTGGAATCAAGCCAACTGGAAGATTACATTTAGGAAATTACATTGGTGCCATTTCCCAATTCATTAAATATCAAGACGAATACGAATTATTTATTTTCATTGCGAATTTACATGCGATTACAGTTCCAATCGAGGCCAAAGAACTTAGAAAAAATACTAAAGACTTAATTGCCTTATATTTAGCATGCGGACTAGACCCAAATAAAACGACTTTATTCTTACAAAGTGATGTAGATGCTCATGCCAAACTAGGATGGATCATGACTTGTACTTCTTATGTAGGCGAATTACAACGAATGACACAATATAAAGATAAAACCGCAAAAGGTGAATCTGGTATCACAGCTGGTTTATTTACTTATCCACCTTTAATGGCTGGTGATATCATTTTATATGATGCGGATTATGTACCTGTTGGAAAAGATCAAACACAACACGTTGAATTAACTCGTGACTTAGCAGAACGATTCAATAATCGTTATTCACCTACTTTTAAAATTCCAAAGCCATTAACAACTTCGGTTGGTCAAAAAATTTGTTCTTTACAAGATCCAACTAAAAAAATGTCTAAATCAATTACAGATCCTAAAGGAACAATTGATTTATTAGATGAACCTGCTGTTGCTCGTAAAAAAATTATGTCAGCGGTAACAGATTCCCTAGGAGTTATTAAATACGACCCTGAAAATCAACCTGGAATTTCTAATTTATTGACAATTCAATCTGTTTTATCTGGTGAATCTATTGAAAGTATTGTCAATCGTTATGAAGGAAAAGGATATGGTGAACTTAAAAAAGAAATTGGTCAAACTGTCTTTGATTTCTTAACCGATTTACAAGCAAAATATAATAAAATCATTGAAAGTGGACAAGTGGATCAAGTTCTTAAAGAAGGTGCAGCTAAAGCAAGTGCTATCGCCGATAAAAAGATTCGTAAAGTCTATAAAAAAGTTGGATTTACTATTTAAGCATCTACGGATGCTTTTTTTATTGTTCGCCTTTATGTGTATTTAAAAAATCACGATACAATTGTTCAGCTTGTTTACGAGCTTGTACAGCTGCATCCAATGAATCAAAAGAACCTAAGTATTTTGTTTTTCCTTTAAAAGTAATTTGAGCAATCCATTTATTATTTTTAGAATGCCAATAAACACCATTATAACCACTTTTATTATTAGAAGATAAACGATTCGATGTATGTTCTAATTTTGTGATTGAAGTACCATCCACTAGTTTTAAATTCTTTTTTGCCTGTGACTTTTGAAGGCAACCACAACTCTTTGTTTTACCACTTAATAAATTAGCCTGAGGAATACTTTTTTGATTGCCACATGAACACTGACAAATCCAATGTGATACTTTTTGAGAAGCATCTTTTTTTAATACCGTTAATTGTCCAAATTGTTGTCCTATTAAATTCATATGAGTTAAACAACCACAGCTTTTCTTTGATCCATGTGTTAATAATACACTTTCAACCAAACAATCATTACCACAATCACAGTGACACTTCCATATAATGCCACCATTTTTACCGTGTTGTGAAGTAGGTTCTATACACACTAATTTACCAAACCGCTTATTGGTTAAATCTTTTTGATTTCCTATGACTTTTGAGCTACAACCACAATCTAGTTTTGTTTGCCTTTGAATGGTCCGGGTATCTAATTCGATGGTATTTCCACACTCACATTTACATAACCATACGCTATAATTATTTTTCTTTTTATTTGTTTTTCCAATCACCTTCAACTTTCCAAATTGATATCCCACTTCAATATGTTTCATAATCAATCATCACCTTTTAAAAATACAAACAATAATAAAATAACTAAAATCGGAATAGCCAACCCAAGTGCTACAACCATAGGTTCAATCTGAAGTGCATCCGCATTCACAAATACACTTTTATCTTGATTTTCAATACGATGTCCACGAACTAATAATCGATGTGTATTAATTCCATAGGGTGTACATGTAACCAATGTACACAGATCTTCTCCTTCAACTATTTTTAAGTTTTTTGTTTGTTGTGGTTCTACAATTAAAATTTGATCTACTTCGTATGTTAAAGTTTCATCTAAAACATGAAGCATAAATGTATCCCCTATTTCAAGTTCATCTAAATTCGTAAATAACTTGGCGCTAGGAAGCCCTCTATGCCCCGATAAAACACAATGTGTGCTTTCTCCTCCTACTGGTAAAGAAGTCCATTCTAAGTGTCCTATCGCAACTTGTAGAGCTGATTCATCGGTTCCATGATAAATAGGTAAATTACACTTAATCTTAGGAATTTCAACATAACCCATGACTCCATTGTCTGACACATTTAACAATGACTCATATTCCTTCTTCTCATCTGAACTTAATACATATTCGTTATTTTTTTCAATTAATTTAGAATTATAATCACTCGCCAAATTCCATAGTTTTTTATATTCTTCTGTATCTAAAGTTGATACATTTTGAGTATATTCAATAATAGAACGACTCTGATGAAAGGAATTCCAATAATCCGATATTGAAGGATACAATAGTAAAGACAGTCCCATTAAAAGAATTAAAACTAAGATCAATGTGGTATGATTCTTTTTCTTCTTCATGTAAACATCTCCTTACTACAACATATGTATACAGGAAGGAGAAACTCCTTCCTGTTATAGAAATCAATTCAATTAATTCATTCTTTTACGAGTAACCAATAACACAATAGCACCAATAACTAAGATTCCACCTGCTACATAAAACAATGTAGTACCCATACCACCTGTTGAAGGAAGTTCTACACCAGATTGGTTAGCAATTTCTACCGTTACAGTATCTCCTGCAGTAACGTTAACTACTGTTGCATCTTTTAATGTGTTATATCCAGCAGGCGCTTTAGTTTCAACTAAACGATATTGATCTAAATCAACACCTTTAATAATGATTTTTCCAGCACCAACAGTTGTAAATGAATCTACTGCTCCAGTTTCTTCTCCATTTGCAAGACGATATTCGGTATCAGAAACTTTAATTAACTTCAGTACATTTCCAGCTGCATCATTTAATTGGAATGTAGCTCCAGCTAACGGTTTCTTTTCGTTATCCTTAGCATCATATTTTAAAACCTTAAATTGATAAGTTTTAGTAACTGTTTCACTCCACTTCGTTGAACCATTATCTCCCCATGTCAATATAGCTTCATTCTTTTCTCCGTTTGTTATATCTGCTTTTTCATTTAAAACTGCAGAATAAGTAACCTCAAGATCATGTGCTTCAGTAATTTTGTCTAAATAAGATTGATCAAATCTAATTTCAAACGTACAACCATCCGTTAATCCTGAAGTTGTAACAGTATAATCAGTTCCTTTAGTAAGCTCCTTAATAGCAACACTATTTGCATTAAAAGTTAGACCATCTTCCATCACGTCATGCATTACATAGTTTTTAGCACCTTTTTGCACACCGATTGTTACTTTGAAGTTAACAGTATCCCCAATTTGGGCACTGTTTTCTTTACCCCATTTACTTGTACTATCTTCTTGTACTGATTTATCTAATGATGGTGTAGGGTTCTTTTCATTTACTTTAGCAGATGGATTTTTTGGTGTTGTTAAAACCATTGCAAGTGTACCATTTGAAGATGTTATTAGATAATAACCACTCTCTAAATTACTAAAAGTAATAGAACCATCTGAAGTAGGTTTTATAGCATCTACTGCACCACTAACTTTATTTGCTCTCGCAAAGTGTGCAGCGGCTTTCCCAAAATTTTCCATATTAGCAGCTGATTTTTTATCTTCATTCCAAGTCACATAGCCTTGATTATCGATTGTAACATATGTCGCACCAGCGCCTTCTTCACCAAAGAATTCAATCTAGTTTACGTTGATGGTATAACTATAGGCAGTTTTGTCCGCGTTAACTTTTAAATCTAACATTTTATAAATGTTATATGTTTCACCTTTTTTTGCTTCATTAACTGTAATAGAATTGTCACCTGCTGCCATAACTGGTGTAGCTACCATAAATAGTGAAACTATAAAAGTAGCTAATAGACTTGTTAATTTTTTTAATAATTTCATGTACTTCTCTCCTTATTAATTATCAAAATTCCATTTCTTTTTTATTATGATTTGTACGAATCTTAGCAAGATGTATTTTCCTCCTTTCTTCGTTTATTTTTTGTATACAATAGAATTAATGCCGTTGATATTAACAACACACCTCCTATAGTAAACAATGTGGTTCCACTTCCTCCTGTACCAGGTAAGCTATAACTTGCTTTATTAATACAAGTAACATTATTACCATCTACACTACCTTGTGATGTATTTCCTTTGGTTGTATCATTCCCAACTTCATAACTTACAATAAACCCATCTGGATTAGTTTCTGTAAGCGTCCAAGAAACACCTTTTGGTAAATCTTTAATTGTGATGGATTGATCTTTTAATAACTCAAAACTTGCTTTTCCTTCTTCATTGAAAGTAATTTTTTTAGGATCTGATTTAGAAGAAATAATAGCTTGATATTCACCAGTTATTGGCTGTTCTCCATTATTCAGTGTTAATTCAAAATAAAATTTTTGAGTAGTTTTATCAAGCCCATTAACCTGTTTAGTAATCGTTAAATCTTCAAGAAGTGTATTTGAAAATTCTAAAGTTCTAATTGAATCAATCTTATTTCCATCTTTAGCCAATTTAGCCAATGATGTAATGC
>JAQYFP010000166.1 GCA_028723085.1 Erysipelotrichaceae bacterium
CTATATTTATAGGCATAACCTGATATAATCTGGTATAAGGAGATTTAATTTGAATATGAAGAAAATTATGTTTATCTGTCATGGCAATATATTCATTTTATAGAAAAAGTCTTTATATAAAGAATAAATCAAAAAATATAAACTTGTTTTATACCAAGTTTATACCAAATATAGAAAGATCGTTGACACAATTGAAATGGATAGATAAAAGTACATTTTTATCTATAAAAATTTAAGATATCTTGAGTGAATTATATTGCTTTGAGATATCTTTTTTAACGTCCAATTCCTTCTAAAAATATTGTAACAAGACGATAGGAAAAGTTCACTTTAAAAGTGTTAAAAACTTATTTCTTTCTCAGAACTAAAATTCCTATGACTTTTAGAGGTTGATTTATCCCTATCCAGTTTTATATATTCGTAATTTCATCTAAAAGCTTTTTATATGCACAAAAGTTTTGGGCTATGCACAACAAGATGGTATACTTTTGGTTGCTGGATATATTGTTCATATTGTAATTTGCATATCCAGTCTTCTGTGTAGAGAGCTGAACCATTTGCCACATCATTTAGTTTAGCTCTTTCTTCGTTATGTTAATCATGATATAGATGATATAGTTAGAGAAACTGGTCGTCATGTAACCAACTCATGATTGTCCTTCATACAACTTATAATAAACCAGTTTTAGAGTCGACATCCCACATTTTAAGTCGGCTCTTTTTATGTATTTAAAAAGGCGAATCTACGAATCCACCTTAATATCAACGTATTGTTTTAAATATTCAACATCTAAAACCAATATCTTATTATACACCGTACGAATGACATGTTCTTCTCTTAATCCTCGTAAAATGCGATGACACTATTACACGTGGATATACCACAAAAACCTGCAATATCATCGTTTGTGATCTTTAAATCAATCAAAATTCCATCACGCACTTTTTATCCAAATATTGAAACCATAGAAAAGCACACACAGCACCATTCTTTCCATTCATCGCCATTAATTCTTGTCTTGAAATTGTTTCTGATAATTTCTTGCGATAATATGAATTCACATATTCTCGCAGTTTTGGATTTTCCTTCACAAACCCCATAAATAATTCTTTTGGGATACGATAAAAACTTGCTTCATCACTTTCAACACGAATCAGCAAAGAAGAAAAATCACTTTTGTTCACTGCATCTTTAAGCATAGAAATCACATCAAATCCTTTTAAATAGGTGATGTTGAATTCACGTCCATCAAGCATAAAAACACTAACTTTTACGACACCATCTTTTAAAATGTATATATTTTCTTCATTCACATCATGAATCTTTAATAATGCATGTCTTCTTATACGAATGACCGGACATCATATTGTATAAAGAAGTCTGAAAACAGCCCACGTCCCATAAATAAATCAACTTTTTACTTAAAAAAATTATATCATATCCATTTTTTGAAATGCATTAACAAATTACATATGGAAGAAAAAGAATAGACAATCCAACTATTTGTATACAAATTCGTAGCAATGTCCTTTTATATAAATGTTTTATCAAGTTTGTTCTTGTGTTCAAATAAAAAAAGATCTACTTTATTAAAAGTAAATCATTTTAATGAGACATAGGAGAGAACTAGCGTAAATGAGTGTAGGAAATGCTAGTTCCCATGACGGAAGTTAGACAAGAAATTATAAGAAATATGGACTTAAGATTCATTATGCGTTAAAGCTTGTCTAACAAAGTGATTATAGCATATAAAAATAACATTCCAACTGTAATAAATAAAAAATCTAACCAATTAGAATTATTTTATGGTAAAATCAATAACATTTAATCCATATGTGTCATTTGAGACACAAAGCTAAATGTCGATATTATACGCTAAATGTGTACATATAAAGGGAGAAGAAATAGGAAATGAAAACGATTAAACTACTATGTGGAGCAGTTGTATTAACTACTGTACTTACAGGATGTTCTAGTGCTCCTGTAAATACAAAAAAGACAGAAAAGGCACAAGAAAAAACTTAGAAAGATTCAAAGAAAAAAAGAATCCAAGAAAGAAGAAATTAAGAAAAACGAACAAAAAGTTCGAGAAGCTAAAGAGCTTGCTGAAAGTGAAGCAAAAGCAGCACAAAACAAGAATCTGTAGAAACTAAAAAAGTTGTTGAAACATCAAGCAGTAGTCAACAAGCCTCACATAAAATAGAGGCTTCAACTCAGAAACAAGATAATAACAAGGCAGAAAACACAGTAAGCAAACCATCTAATGATCAAGGAGTAAAACAAGAAAAAAGAAGAACACAAGCATAACTAGGAGAAAGTTACAGATGTTATTCATCATAATACGGCAACTCATACTGAGCAGGTGCTGGTAAGAGAAGTTTGGGTTGAATACACGCCAACAAGATGGAGATGTTCTGGGTGCCTTCAATTATTTGATTCACCAGATGCATTAACTGAACATCAAAAATATTATCTAGAATAAGATATTGATGATTTAGAAGTTGATTCCAGTTTAGATGATGTAACTGGAATTTCATCGGATGTGGATGAATTAAATCCAAAAAAAGATTGTTATATTAAATTGGAATGGCTAATCGAAAAGCCTAATTTGGAATCCTCTATTGGTATGAGAAATAGAGAAACTAAAGATGAAATTTTACTCAATAAAATTCGTACATTAAAAGATAACAATATTACAGATAATACTGAAAATGGCATTCTCTTTGACTCAGGAACTTTATATGATTGCGATGATTTTTCTATAGAATTTGCAGTAAATGAACTTGCTGTTGCAGAAAACTATGAATACTATTCTCGTGATGTTTCCGGCCCAACTATAACATATACGAATAAAACCGATGGTACTACGTCAAGAAAAAGGACTTATAAAATAGATAAATTTTAAATTCTAATGTTTTGAATAATAATTGTTCTCATA
>JAQYFP010000167.1 GCA_028723085.1 Erysipelotrichaceae bacterium
TCATGATATTTCCTCCTCGTATTAATTAATTTGTAGTTTTCGCAGACCACAAATTAATTATACTCGGAGGTTTTTTCATTATCACTCCGCTAAAGCTTTTCCTGACCCCCAGAATATCTGGGGGTTTTATGTAGACAACAAAAAAATCGTCAATCGACGATTTTTTAATATCCATATTTCTTTTGTTTAAACTTTAAGAAAAAGAAAGTTAATACAAGTGACATAAATTCCGCAATCACAATTGAAAACCAAATACCATCAATTCCAAATATTATCGGTAAAACTAAGACAAATAGAATTTGGAACACAAGAGTTCTTAAAAAAGAAATCAAAGCCGATATTAGTCCATCATTTAAAGCGGTAAAGAAACTTGATCCAAAAATAGAAAATCCCATAAATAAAAACGATAACGCAAAGATATGGAAACCTGATACCGTCAATTCAAGTAATTCTTTATCATATCCTACGAATATTTTAGCCAAAGGAATTGTACTAATTTCAGATAAAAAAACCATTAATATAGAAAAACAACCAATCAAAATTAAACTCTTTCTTAAAATACTTTTTAATTCATTTTTATTTTGAGCGCCAAAATGAAAACCAATTACAGGAGCAGTTCCCACAGAATAACCTATAAAAGCCGCTGAAAAAATCATACTTACATACATCATAAATCCATAGGCAGCTACCCCATTTTCCAAAGCATAAACCATGAGTTGTTTATTGTAAATGATTCCCACAACGCTCATAGAAATATTACTCATAAATTCCGAAGATCCATTTAAACAAGCTTTTCCTATAGCTTTTAAATCCCATTTTGTTTTTCCTAAACATAATGTACTGCTATTTTTTCTAAAAAAATAAACTAAAGGAATGCTTCCTCCTACCACTTGACTTGTTGCCGTAGCCAATGCCGCTCCTATTAATTTATAATCTTGGGGAAGTCCCATTACTAATACCGCATCCAAAACCATGTTCGTTATCCCAGCTAATATCGTAACAAACAAACCAAGTTGTGGTTTTTCCGCTGTAACAAAGAAAGACTGAAATAAGAGTTGTAATACATAAAAAGGAAGTGCACACAAAAAAATGCGTCCATAGGTTACACAGTTTTCTAATAGTAATCCTTTGGCTCCTAAGCCAATGGCAATGGGTCTTATAAACGCAATACTAAAAATAGCGAAAACAATTCCTAAAAGAAATGAAACATACACGAACAAAGAAAATAATTCATTGGCTTTTTTCTTATTTCCTTCTCCTAATGTCTTAGCAACCAAGGCACTTCCACCTGTTCCAAACATAAAACCAACAGTAGCAACAATCATTAAAAAAGGCATAAATAAGGTTTACTGCCGCAAATGGGATTTTACCTGCATAATTTGATACAAAGAAACCATCGACAACTCCATAAATTGAATTAAAAATCATCATCGCAATGGATGATATTGTGAATTTTATGAGTTTTCCATATGTGAAGTGATCCGAAAGTTGAATATTCATTCCATCAACTCCTGTTCTATTTTCTTAACTTCAATACCAAAAGTTTCTACATATTTTTTAGTGAATTTTATATACACTTCTATTTCTTCTTCATCCCAATTCGCAAAAGCATCAATTTCTGCCTTAACAATTTTAGAAACAGTTTGATTTGCTTTTTCAATTCCTTGTTCAGTTAAAAAAACTTTCTTTGCTTTGCCATGATATGGCTCTAAATGAACCATTTTTTCTTTTTCTAATTTACGTAAACTAGAATTTACAGTTTGTTTACTGATTCCCGCATCAGTATAAATCTTGTTTAATAAACATGAATTTCCATTTGTATACAAAGCATATAAAACCCGTGACTCACTATCGTTTAGTCCTAATTTTAGTGATAAACGATGATATAAACCATCAATTTCTGATGTCAATAAATTAATTTGTTGTAGTTTATCAAAATGATTTTGATTCATAATTTCTCCTTAAGTACGATTTCGTACTAATAATAGTACGAAATCGTACTTAAGTCAAATAAAAAAAAGAGGAATCTGCTTTCATGATACGAAACACAGATTCCATTTCCTTTCCTAACACTTATCATATTGTTTATGATAAAACGAAATCGACAAAATCATTGCGACTGTCCATCCAATTGGCCATGAACACCAAATTCCTGTTGAAGATAAAGCTGTATTTGATAACACAAAGGCAAGAACCACTCTTAAAATTAAATCCGTAAACGTCGCAATCATAAATTGCTTCATCATACCCGATCCTCTTAAAATACCATCGGCCACTAATTTTAACGAAACAACAAAATAAAACGGTGCAAAAATTCGTAATATCACAATTCCAGTATGAAGTGCTTGCCTAGATGGATTGTCCATAAAGAAAGAAATCAAGCCTTTTCCGGCAAACAAATAAAGGAAAACCAAAGGAATACAAATCAACCAAACCATCTTTCTTCCCGCTTTATAGCCTTCTTTCACGCGATATTCTTTTCCAGCTCCTATATTTTGCGCTGTATAATTAGAAATACCATTTCCTAGGGTTGTAAAGGAAGTGATGACTAAATTATTTAATTTGATTGCAGCAGAATACCCAGCTATAACACTCGAACCAAAGCCATTTATAATTCCTTGAATGATAATGTTTCCTACAGAAATAAAACTTTGTTGTAGGATACTAGGAATCGCAACGTATCCAATTTTTACGAATAAGTCAAATGAAAATACCGATGCTTTCTCGCTTTGAATTTTACGGAGTCTTTTAAATACAACCACTATCGCTAAAACACAGCTAATTCCTTGGCATAAAAAAGTTGCCCATGCGACTCCGGCTACTCCCATTTGAAATTCTTTCACAAATAAGATATCTACAAATATATTAGAAACCGAAGAAATAGCTAAAAACCAAAATGGTGTTTTAGAATCACCGAGTGCTGAAAAAATTCCTGTTGCGATGTTATAGAAAAAAACAAAAGGAATGGATCCTACATATATGTCTAGATATAATTTTGAATCTTCAAAAATATTAGCGGGCGTGTGAATTAATTCTAATAACCATCCACTGCCTATGATTCCCACTGCCATTAAAACAACACAAAGAATAGCACTTCCAATCATAGCCGTACTAATCGCTGTTTTCATTTCTTTATATTGTTTTGCTCCAAAGAATTGCGAAACAATAACAGAACATCCTATATTACATCCAAAGGCAAACGCAATAAAAATTAATGTGATTTCATAACTATTTCCCACGGCTGCCAAAGCCTGTTCACCAATGAATTTACCTGCGATTAAACTATCGGCAATGTTATATATTTGTTGAAAGATAATGCTTCCAAATAAAGGTAAACAAAACTTCCACAATACTTTTTCAGGATTTCCCACTGTTAAATCTTTATTCATACATAAATCTCCTTAAACCGGGATACAGTATACTCTTTTTTTATCAATATTAATAATACATATTTAGAATGTATTATATGTACTTTATGTATAATAAAACGACGCTATTCACGTCGCTCTATTCTTTATTCTATTTGTTTGTATCATCAATATTTAATGATGTGATTTAAATTCAACAAATAATTGGTTATTGTCGCATTAAAACCATTTTTTCTTTTTAAAATAAATCAATAAGGCCACACAAATCAATATACTCACAATAATAAATATTGGATACCCTAATGGAGAACTTAATTCTGGCATATTTTTAAAGTTCATTCCATACCATCCTACCATTAACGTTAAAGGAAGAAATAAAGCGGTAACCAAAGTAAAGAATTTCATCAACTGGTTTTGTTCAATATCAATTTGGGATTGGTAGGCTTCTCGCATTTGCGTAATATAATCATGGAGATTTAAAACAGCCGCATAACAACGATCCACACGATTATGTAAAATATTAAAATGAATCATTTCATGTTCACTGATTAAATTATTTTCATTATCAATTAGACCATCACAAATAACTTGAAGCTGAGTATAATACCTTTTCAATCGCAATAACTCTTTACGATATTCTTGGATTTTTTCTAAATACCCGCGATAATGTCCTTTTAAAGCTTCATCTTCGGCATCCGTAATCACATCTTCATAGTCATCTAAATAATCCATGTCATTTTCTAATAAAGAAAAAAGAAAATGATGGAGAGTTTTATCATTTTGAGAATAAGAAGCCAAAAAAGGTTGAAGCTTTTGTTTGGTTTGTTCGTTTTCACAAAATATTAAAAGATCTTCTAAATCAAAATAAATAATAACACGATTTGTATTGGTTTCTGGGCTATTGATGTCATACCAGTTAAAACTACATAAATAAAATTGAGGATATAATTCAAATGAAGCCATTTTATGACTATTAATATGTTCTTTTAATAATTTACTTTTAGATTCATCAATATAAATGAATAATTCATCTGCTTTTTCAAATGCAATTATCTTTTGCATATATAAAACACCCCTTTGTTACCTTGATTTTAATACAAATTAAGATATAATACATAGGCTTATTAACAAATATTGGGAGGAAAGATATGAATACATTCACAGAAGGAAAAATCGTTAAACCACTCATCACTTTTGCCCTGCCGGTTTTACTAGCTTTATTTCTTCAATCTCTTTATGGAGCTGTTGACTTATTAATTGTTGGACAATTTGGAAGCAGTGCAGATGTAAGTGCAGTTGCCACAGGTTCTCAAATGATGCATATGATTACTTGTGTCATTACAGGACTCGCTATGGGTTCTACTATTTTATTGGGTCAATTCATTGGTTCTAAACAAGACAAAGAAGCGAGTCGTACCATTGGAGCTACTATTGTATTATTTGTGATTGTAGCTATAATCATTACGATTTTAATGATGATCCTATCTGCTCCTTTCACATCCATTATGAACGCTCCCATAGAAGCATTTGATAAAACCGTTAGTTATGTTCGAATTTGTTCAGCTGGAACGTTATTTATTGTTGCCTATAACGTCATTGGAAGTATTTTTAGAGGAATCGGTGATTCTAAAACACCTATGATTACCGTTGCCATTGCTTGTATCTGTAACATTGTATTGGATTTGGTATTTGTAGGCTATTTTAAATGGAACACCGCTGGTGCTGCCTTAGCTACTATTTTAGCCCAAGCCATTAGTGTTGTGATTAGTTTATTTCTTATAAAAAATAAAAAACTCCCTTTTTCTTTTAATATGAAAGACATCGGATTTCATTCATCATTAATTAAACGTATTTTATATTTAGGCTTTCCCATTGCTTTACAAGATGGTTTAGTAAATGTTTCCTTTTTAGCCATTGGATCCATTGTGAATTCCCTTGGATTAATCGCATCAGCAGGTGTTGGTGTAGCCGAAAAAATATGCGGGTTTATTATGTTGGTTCCATCTAGTTTTGGACAATCTTTATCGGCTTTTGTGGCTCAAAATATTGGAGCCGGTAAAAACGATAGAGCACGTAAATCCATGCACTATGGAATGGCTATTTCCTTTGGTGTTGGAATTGTAATTTCTTATTTTTCATTTTTCCATGGAAACCTTTTAGCTGGTATTTTCTCTAATGATAGCCAAGTTATTTTAGCAGCCGCTCAATATTTAAAAGGCTATGCCATTGATACTTTATTTGTAGCCTTCTTATTTTGTTTTACAGGATATTTCAATGGATGTGGAAAAACAACTTTTGTCATGATACAAGGAATTATTGGAGCCTTCCTTGTTCGTATTCCTGTTTCTTTTATTATGAGTCGCTTCACTTCTAATTTATTTTTAATTGGATTGGCTACTCCTTGTTCAACAATTATTCAAATTTTATTGTGTTTTATATACTATCAAAAACATAAAAAAACGGCCTAGCCGCTTTTTTTATAAATCAAATGCTTGTGCTAATACACGAACTGCTTTTTCTTTGTCTTGTGCTTCAATAGTCAATGAAATGGAAATTTCACTTGAAGTAATTTGATAGTATTTAATTCCGTTTTGTGTCAATGTATTTAAAATAGTAGAGGCAATTCCACTATGTGTTGAAATTCCTACCCCAACAACACTTAACTTCACAAAACCTAAAATACGTTCAATTTTATATCCATATTCTTGTTCATTATAGTGTTGTAAAATTAAATCACTTTGGTGTTCATTACAATAGAAAGTGAAATTCGTTTTATTGTCATTCGCTAATTGTTGGGAAATAGTATCAATATTAATGTTTAAATCCGCAATTAACTTAAATAATTTTCCTAAATAAACGCCATCATTTTCAATGTTCACAACACGCATAATCGCATAGTCTTCTTTTATAGAAATACCAGTAATTGGCATGTCTTCAATATGTTTTGTTCCCATAATAAATGTTCCTTTACTTAAATCTGTTTCCAATGCTCTTCCTAAATACAATTGAATGTTGTATTTACTCGCAATTTCAACACAACGCGTTTCTAAAACCCCTGAACCAAGTGATGCCATCTGCATCATTTCATTATATGTGATTTCTTTTAAACGCTTTGCCTGTGGATAAATACGAGGATCGGTTGTATAAACTCCATCCACATCGGTATAAATGTAACAATCCCAGCCTAGTTTAGCTGCCAAGGCAACCGCAGTTGTATCTGAGCCACCTCGTCCAAGTGTAGTAATTTCACCATTTTCCGTTGCGTCTTGGAAACCCGCTACAACAACTACTTTTCCATCATTTAAATGTTTCTTTAAATTTGTTAGATCTATATCTTTTATACGAGCATGCGCATGATGATGACTTGTGATAAAACCAGCTTGATATCCCGTTAAAGAAATAGCCGGTACCCCTTGTGCTTCAATTGCCATGGCAAGAAGAGTAACAGTTTGTTGCTCTCCCGTTGATAATAAAGAATCCATTTCTCTATCATTTGTCGCATATCCAACTTCTTTGGCTAATTGAATAAGGGCATTGGTTGTTTTTCCCATTGCACTGGCAACCACCACAATATCCTTTCCTTCTTTTTTAACTTCTGCCACATGTTTGGCAATCGCCTTGATTTTATCTACATCTGCAACGCTTGTTCCACCATATTTTTCAACTATCATGTAAGTTATTATAAACAAAAAATCACAAGAGTACAAAATTATTTAAAACAATGTTAAAATGAAGCCATGAAAATTTATATTACTCGTCATGGTCAAACCAAATACAACAAACTTCATCTTATGCAAGGATTAACCGATGAACCATTAAATGAAACCGGCATTGAACAAGCTAAACTAGCTCATCAACAAATTAAGGACATTCACTTTGATGCGGTTTATGCATCTGATTTAGATCGTGCCATTACAACAGCTAGCATTATGGCAGGTATAGATAAAAAAGATGTAATCATTGATCCTCGTTTACGTGAAGTTGATTTTGGTAAGTATGAACTAAAAAAATATTATTTACTTGGGATTCGTTTCTCCTTGTTTTGGGCTTTACCAGAAATTTTTAAAGCACCGAAAAGTGTAGAACCTATTTCTTCTATGGTGAATAGAAGTACTAGTTTTCTAAAAGAACTGGAACAAAAAGGCTATGAAAATGTATTAATTTCATGTCATGGTGGTATTATTCGTTCTTTATGTGGGTATTTAGAAGACAAAAAAAATGGCATTAAATGGCGTCCAAAACCACATAACTGTGAAATACGTGTCTATGAATCCATTAATGGCAAACATAAGAAATTAGAAAATTTGAATGTGAAATAAAAAGATAGCTTTGTGCTATCTCTTTTAATATATTAATTTGTTACGAGTTTACGATACTTTTCTTTTTCATTTTTATCGTAATTCAATAAATCATATACTTTATCAAAACTTTGCTTAGAAGATGACATCAGATTTTGTATTGTTTCTTTACGTTCTGCAGTTCGACCAATATCAATTCCTTCACTTCGTCCAATATCGATTCCTTGACTAATTCCTTTATTGATTCCGCGTTCTTCGCCTTTAAGTTCAAAATAATAGGATAAATTACACATTGTCATCATCTCCTGTTCTTCTATGTCGATTATACCATATTTTAATAATACCTCTTTCTTTTGTGTTAGATCCTGTTTTTGAATAAATAATTCATAGATCATCATAATCACTTCTTTATATTCTTCTTCACATTGATTGATACTTTCTTCATCCATGAATATGTAGATTTGTGTTTGATTGTCATAGTGTTTCTTTATCATTTGTGGTTTTCCAGTTAGGATTCTAGGATATTTATCTACGGCAACAATACTGTTTTTATTTCGATACTTGAAACAATCCAGTATGATCCATATCGAATACACTTTTTTTATGTCTTCATAGTGATCATTTTT
>JAQYFP010000168.1 GCA_028723085.1 Erysipelotrichaceae bacterium
ATGTCCAAATTTTTACAATTTTAGAAAATGGTGAAAAATTGGCAAAATATAACCCCTCGAATAAAATAAAACGAGGGGTTTGTCAACAAACTGTAAGGATATCGCAAGATATCCCTTTTTTATTTAGTCAAATAATGATAAAATATCACAAAAGGAGATTTTTATGGATTTTTTAAAGTACGCAAACGAAAAAAAAGACGAATTCCTAAAGGATTTAAATAAATTAGTTGAAATTGAATCTGTACGCGACGATTCAACGGCTAAAGAACAAGCACCATTTGGTGATAATTGTCGTAAAGTTCTTGATGCTTGTTTAGATATGGCAAAACAAGATGGGTTTATGACAAAAGATATTGATGGATATGCTGGTGTAATCGAATACGGAGAAGGAGAAGAAACATTTGGTGTTCTTGGACACTTAGATGTTGTACCTCTAGGAGAAGGATGGACAAAAGAGCCACTTCAAGTTACTTATAATGATGGTTATGTATTTGGTCGTGGAGTAATGGATGATAAAGGTCCTGCTTTAGCTGGATACTATGCTTTAAAAATCATCAAAGAATTAAACATCCCACTTCGTAAAAAAGTTATGCTTATTGTTGGATGTGATGAAGAATCAGGTATGCAATGCATGGATTATTATTGTAAACACGCTCAAATCCCTGATATGGGATTTGTACCTGATGCAAATTTCCCTTGTATTTATGGTGAAAAAGGTGGTTTACATGTTGGCTTACAATCTGATGATAAAACGGTTGTGAAAAAATTAGTTGCTGGACAAGCAATGAATATTGTAATTGGAAAAGCAGATGCTTATGTAGAAACAATGAGTGAACAACAAGAAGCTTTATTTAATTTCTATTGTCAATCTAATCAAATTGAAGGTTCTATTGAACGTGGAGATTTAGTTAAAATTCACATTGAAGGACAACCAGCGCATGCGGCGTGGCCTTATAATGGAGTAAATGCAGCTTTACATTTATTGAATTATATTGGTTCAGCGTATGATGATACTTTATGTAAAGATTACTACTCTTTATTAAAAGATTGGATGGGAAAACCAGTTGGAATTGATGTTGAAGGAACATATTTCTCATGCTTAACAATGAGTACAGGTTTTGTTACTATTGAAAATGGACATAGCCAAGTTTTAATTGATATTCGTTATCCTAATGATGTAACAGGAGATGAAATTATTGATCAATTTAAAGTAGTATGTGCTGCGAAACAATCACATATTGAAGTTACAAAAGAAAGTGATTCAAAACCTTTGTTTGTAGATCCTAATTCTCAATTAGTAACAGATTTAATGGCGGTATATCGTAAATATACAAAAGATACATTCCATGGTCCAATGACTATTGGAGGAGGAACATATGCTCGTCATTTTGAAAACTTTGTTTCATATGGACCAGAAAAACCATGGGAACAAGTGGAAACAGACCAAATCGTAGGAGGATGTCACCAAGCTGATGAAGGAATTAAATTGTCTTCATTAATTGAAGCAATTGCAATTTATGCGGATGCGATTGTGACATTGTGTAGTTAATATGAGAATGCGTAAAGTAAAATGGGCTGTTGATTATTTAACAGAAAGTACCCATATTGTCACAAGTCCTGATTCTTTAAAGGGAAGATGGAAAGAGTATTTAAACTGCAATGAATTACATGTTGAAATTGGTTGTGGAAAAGGTAATTATTCTTTGAATATGGCAATCAAATATCCTGAACAAGGATATGTTGCAATTGAAAAAAATGAAAGTGCGGCAGGAATGGCGGCTAAGAAATTTGATGAAAATGAATCAGAAGCACACTTAGCTCTTATTCGTGGGGATGCTAGTGAAATAGTAAACTGGTTTGAAGAAGGCGAAGTAGATGTGATTCATTTAAACTTTTCCGATCCATGGCCAAAGAAAAGATATGCGAAAAGAAGATTATCTTCAAAGAGCTTTTTAAATCAATATCGAATGATTTTAAGTGAAAAAGGACAAATTCAGATGAAAACGGATAACAGTTCTTTATTTGAATACTCTGTTCTTGAATTTCAAAATAATGGATTTACGATGATTGATTTTAGTGTTGATTATCGTCGCGAAGCTCATGATGAAGATGTCATGACAGAATATGAAGAAAAATTTGTGGAGAAAGAACAGCCAATTTATCGCTGTGTATGGAAAAAGATATGAAAAAAATAAATAACCAAGAAGAATTTTTAGAAGTTTCAAAACAAGAAGGAACACAAGTATTTTTATTTACGACGAAATGGTGTGGAGACTGCATTTATATTAAGCCATTTCTTCCTTCTATCGAAAGTGAATTTGATCAATTTAATTTTTATGAAGTCGACCGTGACGAATGCATGGACTTAGCACGTGAAATGGATATTATGGGAATTCCAAGCTTTGTGTGCTACCGTGATGGAAAAGAAATATCGCGTTTTGTTTCTAGTTTACGTAAAACTAAAGAAGAGATTGTTGATTTTTTAAATGAAATTAAGTAAGGAGGGTCTAAAATGTCTAAAGTTAAAGACTTAATGCATGCGATTTTAAATGAAGGAATCGAAGAAGACGAAGATGAAGTGGTTGAGACAAAAGTAGAATTGCCTGTGCAAGAAGAAGTACAAGAACAACCTACTTTTGTAGAGCCTAAAATTAAACCAATTAGTACTGACAATGCATCAATTCCTGATTTTTTTGATGATACAAAAAAAGAAAAGACAGAAAAGAAAGCTAGTATTTTTGATGGAATGAGTTATGATGAAGTTTCATCTGATAAAAATAGAAAAAAACCTAAAAAATCAGAATATCATTATGATCGTTCTAAAATTAAACAAAATCTAAATAAAGAAGATTTTGAATATTCACCGGTCATTTCTCCAATTTTTGGAAATGCACAAGAAGAAAAGAAAGAATTTGATAAAGTACATAATGCTGTGGATTTAAAGAAACCAAGCGATGATTTTACATTCACAAAAGTGATTTCACCAATGTATGGAAACGATATTCCAACTCCTAAACCGGTTGAACAAATTCCTCCTAAAAGAGTTGTGAAAAAAGAAAATGTACAATCTGAATATACATTAAAAGATATGTTATCTTCTCCTGATAAAAAAGATACAAAACAAAAGTCATTATTTGATGAAGAATAGGAAGTGAGTAGATTGGCTTATCATTTTATAGGAATTAAAGGAACTGGTATGGCAGCTTTGGCTTGTATTCTACATGATCAACATAAAGTTGTTACAGGCTCTGATATTGATAAATACATATTTACCCAAGATGGACTTGAACAAAGAGGAATTCCTTTTTATTCATTCGATGCGTCAAATATTCATGATGGTGATACTGTTATTATTGGATTGAGTTTTGATGATTCTAATGTGGAAGTAAAAGCAGCACACGATAATCCAAATGTTAAATGTTATTACTATAATGAATATTTAGGGGTATTGCTTCAAGACTATGTATCTGTATGCGTTGCTGGTTGTCATGGAAAGAGTACTACTACAGGTTTGTTGGGAACAGTATTACAAAAACATGAAGATACAGCTTATTTGATTGGTGATGGACATGGATATATGCCGGATCAAGCAAAAAACTTTGTTTTAGAGTCATGTGAATTTCAACGTCATTTTTTAGCCTATCATCCTGATTATGCGATTATCACAAATATTGAATTAGACCATATTGACTATTATAAAGACATCGATGATTATGTCAGTGCTTATCAATCATTTGTAAATCAAGTTAAAAAGAAAGTTATAATTTATGGGGACGACCCATATCTTCCTAACTTATCATATAAAGTTCCATATGTTACTTATGGATTAGGTGAAAATAATGATTATGTAGCAAAAAATATTGTTCAAGGTGAACAAGGAATGCAATTTGATTGTTACTGTCACAATGAATTTTTGACACATATTGAACTGACAGAAGTAGGAGATCCTTTTTTACAGGATGCATTAGGAACCTTTGCACTAGCTCATGAAATGGGATGTTCTGTTGAAGAAATTGTTGAGGGATTAAAAGAATACAAAGGAATTGCTAGACGTTTCGTTATTGAGGAAGTAAAAGATAGTGTATTAATTGATGATTATGCGCATCATCCAACTGCGATTCGTTATATGATTGATTCAGCTCGTAAGAAATATCCTTCAAAGAAAATTGTTGCCTTGTATAAACCTGATCGATATTCACGTTTGCAATATTTTTTAGATGATTTTGCTGCTAGTTTAAATACTGCAGATCAAGTTGTGCTTTGTGATTTTCCTAAAAACGCGAAACGAGAAGATGAAAGTATCACTGTTACTATCGATGATCTAGTAAAGAGATGTCCTAATTCTATTTTATTAGACATTGATGAAAAGAGTGCTGAAAAGTTATATGAGATGACACCAGCGGTATTTGTATTCATGTCAAGTAAAGATATATACTTATTAAAAGATATGTTAAAAGAAAAGATAGAAAAATAATTCTATCTTTTTTCATTTTTGAAAAAATTTTCAAAAACAAATAGGATAAAAAGCTATAAAGTGTTATAATCAATATGAGGTGAAAAACATGACAATGGATCAATTATTATATATGGTTTCTTTCATTGCGAAGTGTTTGCTTCCGGTGTTTGGTGTTGTTTTATTAGTTTATTTGATTTTATTTGTGAAAGAATTAATTGTTACTTTGAAAGAAGTGACAAAGACAATGTCAACAGTTGAAGAACAAGTAAGAAAACTTGATGACCCTTTAAATACCGTACAAGACATTTCTCATAGTGTAGATGAAATGCATGCAGGGGCAAAAAAAGCTTGTAAAAACGTTGTAGATACAACTAAAGACAGTATTACAACAATCAAATCTTTTGTGAATGACAATAAAGATAATTGGAAACAAGCAATAGAAGAAAAAGGCAATGAACTTAAATCTAAATTTAATCGTGATAAAGATTAATTAAAATAATAGGGAAGGAGTAGATTAAATGAAACGAATTACAATTTATGATGTTGCGAAGGAGGCTGATGTTTCTCTTGCTACTGTCAGCCGTGTTATTAATGATAGCAATGTTGTTCGTGAGGACACACGTATTCGTGTACAACAAGCAATTGAAAAATTAGGGTATAAACCAAATGCTATTGCACAAGGTCTAGCATTGTCAAAGACTACAACAATTTCAATTGTAATGTCTGAGCGATTGATTGCTTACAATGCTAAAATTTTAAGTGGGTTAATGAATATTGCCAGTACTTATCACTACAATATCATGTTCCATGTTATTTCTAAGGGAATCAATGAAATGAGTGATATTGTTGAATCAATTATCAAAACTCATGTTGATGGAGTTATTTTATTTAATGACGATTTTAGTCAAGATGAAATGGAAGCATTGCTTGTTTATCAAATTCCAATTGTTATAGTGGGAAGTAAAATTGAAGAAACAAAACTTCCAAATGTTGCCAATGTATACGTTGACTTTGAAAAACTTGCGTATAATTTAGTCAATTCGTATTTTGATAAGGGAATTACTGATATTGCGTTAGTAGAAGATAAGTTAAATATGTATATGATGGATCGCTTAAAAGCGGGATTTGAAAAAGCTTATCGTGAACGTGGAATGGAATTCACAAATTATATTTCATTTGATGATACATATAAAAACTCATATATCTATCTATCAAATTATTTTAAGAAAAATAAACCAAGTCAATTAATCGTAACATTCCGTGATTCTCAAGCGGTTGCGGTTATGAACTCTTTAAAAGAAACTGGATATTCTGTTCCAGAAGATAGTGAGTTAATTTGTATTTTAAATAATAAATATTTAACTATGGTTCGTCCAAATATTACTTCTTATTCTTTACCGGAATACGATATGGGAACTATCGCAATGAGATTATTACAAAAGATGTTAATGGATCAACCGGGAAAAAATCGTTTTATTGAACAAAATTTCTCTATGATTCCTAGACAAACAACAAAATAACTTGATTCCATTTGGATTCAAGTTTTTTTTTATGTATACTATGGGTATGGAAATTGTAATTATTAATGAAGCAAAAGATAAATCAGTTTATCGATATAAAAAAGACTACGAAAAAATTTTTGAAAAAGCTCTAACACTATTAAATCGTAATACTAATTCCGTTTTAAGTGTTATCTTCGTAACACCGGAAAGAATTCATGAAATTAATCGCGAATACCGCAATATTGATCGTGCAACCGATGTTATTAGTTTTGCTTTACAAGACGATATGTCTGAATTTGAAATTGAGGAAGTGGAAGAAGAATTAGGAGATATTTTTATTAATGTTCAGGCAATTCGTGATCAAGCACAATCGTATGGACATTCGTTAAGAAGAGAAGCGTGTTTCTTATTCTGTCATGGCGTTCTTCATTTACTAGGTTATGATCATATGACACCAGAAGATGAAAAAGAAATGTTTTCATTACAAGATTTAATTTTAGATGATATAGTAAAAAGATAGAAAGGAAAAAGATAAATGGAATATAGATCAGGATTTATAGCTATTGTTGGTCGACCTAACGCAGGTAAAAGCACATTGTTAAATGCTCTTTTAAAAGAAAAAATTGCGATTATGTCGGACAAACCAAATACAACAAGAAATAATATATCGGGCATTCTTACGAATGAGGATGCACAATATATATTTGTAGATACACCAGGAATTCATAAACCTCAACAACAATTAGGAAGAGTTTTGAATAAAAATGCTTATACTGCTATGGAAGACTGTGATTGTATCGCATGGATTATTGATGTTACACAGTCATTTGGTTCAGGAGACGAATTTATTTTAAGTCGTATTCAATCTCTTCATAAACCAGTTATTTTAATTGTGAATAAAGTTGACTGCATTTCAAAAGAAAAATTAATGAAAAAATTGTTAAATTGGCAATCTAAATTTGATTTTAATGAAATTGTACCCATCTCGGCTTTAAAGAAAAATAATATAGAAGAATTATTAAAAGTTTTTTATAAATACTTACCAGAAGGACCCATGTTGTTCCCAGAAGAAATGAAAAGTGACCATGATTTAAATTTCCAAATGTGTGAAATTGTTCGTGAAAAGATTTTATTTAAAACACATGATGAAATCCCACATAGCATTGCCGTTCTTTTAGAGAAAAAAGAAATTACGGATAAGGGAATGAAACTTCAAATGATGGTTGTTGTGGATCGTGATAGTCAAAAGGGAATTTTAATTGGAAAACAAGGAAATATGATTCGTTCTATTCGTTTAGATGCGCAAAAAGAATTATCTAAAAAGTGTAATTGTCGAGTTGAACTTGAATTATATGTTCGAGTAGAAAAGAATTGGCGTAATCACGAACAAAAAATCAAAGAATTTGGATTGGATGAATTAAACGATGACTTCGATTGATGAAGTTGAAGGAATTATCCTTTCTTCAATGGAATACAAAGAAAATGATTGTATTGTTCATATTGCATGTGAAGATAAAATTATTTCTTTTATTGCCAAAGGTGCACTAAAACAAAATGCGAAAAATCGTATTTTGATTCATCCTTTTTCATATGTGCATATATCGCTTACTCAAACTAAATTTCCTGTTCTGACAAATGGACATGTTATTGAATCTTTTTATCGAATTCAGGAAAATTTAGAAGCACAATGCATTTGCAATGTGTTAAAAGATTGTTTGATAAGATCTGTTCCAACAAAAGAAATATTGAATCACTTTAAAAAGATGCTCTCTATGTTTCATGAAAACAATCCTAAAGCCATTACAATGGCTTGTGTTTGTCTAAAAGATATTTTAAAACAAGATGGATTTGCGATGCATGTAACAGATTGTGTGCTGTGTCATTCAAAGAAAAATATTGAAACAATTTCAATTGATGATGGAGGTTTTTTGTGTTGTAGCTGCAACATTCAAAATCATCCTCGTTATCACAAAAATGAGTTAATTCAGTATTATTCTTTGTTTCAATTTAAAGAAGAAAAGTTATCTGAATTTATAGATTATTATACATTTGATGTGAATCAATTTTGTTTTTTAATGAAATGGTATTGTCATCATGAACAAATTCAATTAAATTCTTTTATATTTTTACAATCAATCTTAAATCTATAGCCCAGTGCTTTAGATTTTTTTTTATTTAGGGTATAATAGAATTTGAAATGCAGGAGGTTTTTTTTATGAGTACAAAGTCATTTAATGAAGTCGTTGCCCATATGAAAAATTCAGGATTTGTTTATCAAGGTTCTGAAATTTATGGTGGTTTAGCAAATACATGGGATTTTGGTCCTTTAGGAATTGAGTTAAAAAATAATATTAAGAATGCATGGTGGAAACGTTTTATCCAAGAAGATCCAAATAACGTAGGATTACAAAGTGCAATTTTGATGAACCCAAATGTATGGGTTGCTAGTGGTCACGTTGGTGGATTCTCAGATCCACTAATGGATTGTAAAGAATGTAAATCTAGACATCGTGCGGATCAATTAATTGAAGAAGCAACGAATCATGAAGTTAGTTGTGGTGGATGGACAAATGAAGAAATGGAAAACTATATTAAAGAACATGATATTTGTTGTCCAAAATGTGGAGCCAAAAACTTTACTGAAATTCGTCAATTTAACTTGATGTTTAAAACTTTCCAAGGTGTATTAGAAGACGCAAAGAATACAATTTATCTTCGTCCTGAAACAGCACAAGGAATTTTTGTGAACTTTAAAAATGTTCAAAGATCAATGAGAAAGAAACTTCCATTTGGTGTTGGCCAAATTGGAAAAAGTTTCCGTAATGAAATTACACCTGGAAACTTTATTTTCCGTACTCGTGAATTTGAACAAATGGAATTAGAGTTTTTCTGTAAACCTGGAACAGAATTAGAATGGTTTAATTATTATCGTTCAAACTGCGTTAAATTTTTGAAAGACTTGGGATTATCAGATGAAAACATTCGTTTACGTGATCATGATCCTGAAGAATTAGCCCATTATTCGAATGCTACAACTGACATCGAATACATGTTTGGTGATCCAATTAATTGGGGAGAATTATGGGGAATCGCATCGCGTACAGACTATGATTTAACAGCACATCAAAATGCTTCAAAACAAAGCATGGAATATTTTGATCAAGAAACAGGTGAAAAATACATTCCATATGTTATTGAACCAAGTGTTGGTGTAGAACGTTTAATTTTGGCAGTTATGTGTGAAGCTTATACTGTTGAACAATTAGAAAACGAAGAACGAGTTGTATTAAAATTACATCCATATTTAGCACCATATAAAGTAGCAGTTCTTCCTTTAACTAAAAAATTAAGTGAAAGTGCTATGAATGTTTTCAATACTTTATCAAAGGAATTCTCTTGTACTTATGATGAAGCGGGAAATATCGGAAAACGTTATCGTCGTCAAGATTCAATTGGTACACCATATTGTGTAACAATTGATTATGAAACAGAAAAAGATGGTTGTGTAACAGTTCGTAATCGTGACACAATGGAACAAGAAAGAATTAAATTGGAAGATTTAGTTGAATATATTCAAAAACGAGTTCGTTTTTAATAAGGAGTTATTTTGAGTTGGATTAAAGAAGAGGATATGAAAGAAATCCGTTCAAGAGCGGATATAGTTGATATAATTGGACAATATTTAGCTTTAGAAAAAAAAGGCAAAGGCTATCGTTGTATTTGTCCATTCCATGATGACCATGATCCTAGTATGCAGATTAACACAGAAAAACAAATATTTAAGTGTTTTGTCTGTGGTACAGGAGGAAATGTCTTTACCTTTGTTCAAAAAATAGAAAAAATTTCATTTCCTGAAGCTGTTTCTAAAGTCGCATCCATGGTTGGATATCCTCTTTCTATTCATCAATATGATAGTGTAAAAGTAGATAAAAATAAAAAATACCACGATATTCTTTCTAATTTTATCCAATTTACACAATATGAATTAAATAGTGAAGATGGACAATCTTGTTTGTCTTACTTAAAGAAACGAAACATCTCAAAATCTTTAATTGAAAAGTTTCAAATCGGATATGCACCCAATTCGGATGTCAGTTATCGTTTCTTATCTGGAAAACAAATTTCAAATGAGGATTTAAAGGAAGTTGGGTTATTATATGATGAAACAAACGATTATGTTGTCTTTAGTAATCGTTTAATGATTCCTATTCATGATGAAAACGGAAATCCGGTTGGATTTACTGCCCGTAGATTAAATGAAGACAAAGATGTTTCTAAATATATTAATACACCTCAAACTATTCTATATGAAAAAGGAAATTTAATTTTTAATTACCATCGTGTTAAACAAAGTGCACGCAAAATGAATCGTTGCATCCTTGTTGAAGGAGCAATGGATGTATTGGCATATGAAAAAGCTGGTATTGAACAAGCTCTAGCGTGTCTAGGAACGGCTTGTACTTCTCAACAAATTCGCCTTTTAAAGAAACTACAAGTGCCTATTTTGGTTGCTTATGATGGAGATCAAGCTGGTCAGAATGCAACTTATAAATTTGGTAAATTAGCTGTTGAAAATGGCCTTAAGTTTCAAATTGTGCAAAACAAAACTTTGTTAGATCCAGATGAATTAATTGAAAAATATGGTAAAGATGAGTTAGTAAGTCAATTATCGAATACTATATCTTTTGTTGATTTCTTATTTGATTATTTAAAAAATGTATATAGTTTGAGTAATTATGAAGATAAGAAAAATTATGCCCAAGAGATTTATTCTTATGTAATGAAATGTTGTGATGAATATGAAATTGGGATGTACTTAAAAAGAATTAAAATCGAAACAGGTTTTGATTTTAATAATACACAAGAAAATAAAAAACAGACTAAAAAAGAGTATCGTCCTGTTTATTTTAATGAACTACAATCAGGTCGTATTTCCGCTGAAAAAACGGTTATGGCCATGATTTGTTCTAGTAAAAAAGCAGCCGAACAATTTCAAAATGAAATTGGGTTCTTTTCTGATTCTGTTTGTAATCAGCTATCTTTATATTGTTATGATTTATATAGACAAAACAATCAAATTGATATTGATTCGTTGTTGTCTAGAATTGAAGAAGAAGATGTTCGAAATCTACTTGTTGAGTTAATGAATGAATTTGATTTTGTTTATAATGAAGATTTGTTTAATGATAGCTTATTGAAAATTAAAGAATGTGCTCTTCAAGATGCGATTGATTCATTAAATAATCAAATTTCAAATTTATCTAATCCAATTGAAAAAGCTAAATTAGCTATGAAAAAAAATGAGTTGATTTCACAGAAAATTGAACTTCGTCGAAAGGATGGGTAGTATGGTCATTGATGTAAAAAAACAAAAATTTGGTTCTATTGAAGAAATGAAATCATTTCTTTTGAATCAAGGAGTAGAAGATATTGAAGTGTCACAAGTAGATGTTGTTGATAAATTAACAGAAATACAATCTACAGATGATGATATTGATGAGTTTTTTGAATGGAGTACGCAAAATAATGTGATTTTTATTGACGAAGAAGACAATGAAATGGAAGAAGTTGATGAGTTAGATGATAATTTAGATGATTATGATAATTCGATTGAGAATGAAATCTCTGAATTAGAACAATCGTTCGCTGCTAATTCTCAAGCTAAAACAAGTGATCCTGTAAAAATGTATTTAAAGGAAATTGGGCAAATTCCATTATTAAGTCCTCAAGAAGAACCTATTATTGCCAAGGCAATTCAAGATGGAAATGAAGCACAAGAGAAAATTAAAGATTGTACAGATGAAAATGAGAAAGAACAACTTCAACAAATCATTGATTTAGGAAAAGAATCAAAACAAAAATTAATCAATGCGAATTTACGATTGGTTGTGTCCATTGCTAAAAAGTATGTTGGTCGTGGTATGCTGTTTCTTGATTTAATTCAAGAAGGAAATTGTGGATTAATTAAAGCTGTAGATAAGTTTGATTACA
>JAQYFP010000169.1 GCA_028723085.1 Erysipelotrichaceae bacterium
CCCACTACTATTATACCATTTTAAGCATAATAAAAGGCAGAAAGCTCGTCATTTTCTTGGGTCAACGGAGTCACTTTCTGCCACAACAATAATATCAGAATTTAAAAAGACTGTCGACCACTTTGTCAACAGTCTGAAAGGGATATCTTGCGATATCCTTATTCAGCTTCATTTTCTTTTTTCAATTTAGGAAGTAAAGCTTTAGCACTTACATTGATACGACCTTTATTATCAATTTCCATTACTTTTACATCAATAACATCACCAATTGATAATACATCTTCAACTTTTTCAACGCGATTATGGCTTATTTTTGATACATGTAATAATCCATCAGTATTTCCAAATAAATTAACAAAGGCACCAAATTTTTCAATGCGAACAACTTTAGCCGCATATACATCTCCAACTTTAACTTCACGTACAATGTTGAAAATTAAATCTTTAGCTTTATCAATCATTTCTTGATTCATATGATAAATTACCACTTTACCATCATCATCAATATCAATTTTAACATCATCACATTGGGCAATGATTTCGTTAATCATTTTACCACCAGGTCCGATTACATCTTTAATCTTTTCAGGTTTAATTTGCATCATTCCAATTTTTGGAGCATATTGACTTACAGTTTTTCTTGGTTCAGGAATACATGCAAGCATGTTATCTAAAATTTCTAGACGAGCCTTGTGAGCTTGAGCTAAAGCTTCTTGGAAAATTTCACGAGTGATACCAGTTGTTTTAATGTCCATTTGTAGAGCAGTGATACCATTTTTTGTACCGGCAACTTTAAAGTCCATATCACCGAAGTGATCTTCCATACCTTGAATATCTGTTAATACAGTATATTTTCCTGTTTCATCATCCATGATTAATCCCATCGCAATACCAGCTACAGGTGCTTTAATAGGAACACCAGCTGCCATTAATGACATTGTTCCTGCACAAATACTTGCTTGTGATGAAGATCCATTTGATTCCATTACATCTGCAACTGTACGAATTGTATAAGGGAATTCTTCTAACGAAGGAAGAACTTGAGCAAGAGCTCTTTCTCCTAAGGCACCGTGCCCAATTTCACGACGTCCTGGTGTTCCCATACGTCCTGTTTCCCCTACACAATATGGAGGGAAATTGTAGTGATGCATAAAACGTTTAGAATCTACAACAGTTAAGTCATCGATAATTTGATTATCATTTAATGCTCCTAAAGTTGTTGTAGATAATACTTGTGTTTCCCCACGAGTAAATAAAGCTGATCCATGTACACGTGGTAATAAATCAACTTGTGAATTTAATGGACGAATTTCATCTATTTTACGACCATCTGGACGAACTTTATCTTCAATAATTAAGCGACGAACTTCATCCGCTTCGATTCCACGGCAAATTTCACGTGTTTCTTTAATTGCTTCTTCTTTAGCTTTTTCAGAATCGAATTCTTTTCCTTCAATATAAGCAACAGCTTCTTCAGTTAATTCATCAATTTTTCCATATCTTTCTAATTTTTCTTTAATAGAAACAGCTTGACGAATACTTGCTTCATAATGTTCACGAACATCTTTATCTAATTGTTCATCAACTGCATATAAAGCAACTTCACGTTTTTCTTTACCACATGCTTTTACTACTTCTTCTTGGAAAGCACATAATTCTTTAATTTTTTCATGACCAAACATTAAAGCTTCTAACATATCTTCTTCTGATACTTCTTGAGCTCCTGCTTCAACCATGTTTAAAGCATATTTTGTACCAGCAACAGTTAATTCAATATCACTTTGTTCTTGTTGAGCAACTGTTGGATTGGCAATTAATTCTCCATTGACACGAGCAACTTTAACACCTGCAATTGGCCCATTGAAAGGAATATCAGAAATACACAAAGCTAAACTAGCTCCAAACATTGCTGCCATTTCTGGTGAATAATCTTGATCCACACTTAAAACGGTATTAACAACTTGTACTTCATTACGGAATCCTTCCGCAAATAATGGACGAATTGGACGGTCAATCATACGTGCTGTTAAGGTAGCATGTTCACTTGGTCTTCCTTCACGTCTTAAAAATCCACCTGGGATTTTACCTACTGAATATAACTTTTCTTCAAAACTTACTGTTAAAGGGAAAAAGTCAATCCCTTCTTTTGCTTGATTTGATGCACAAGCTGTAGAAATCGTAACTGTATCACCATAACGAATAATGACAGCACCATCAGCTTGTTTTGCAATTTCACCTGTTTCTACTGTAATCCCCCGACCACAGAAATCAAATTGAAACGTTTGTTTCATCTTATTTTTCACCTCATTTTTCGACATTTTAAACTATAGCATACTCGATGAAAAAAGACAAAAAAAATAATCGAGTAAACTCGATTATTTTCTTAATCCTAATTTAGCAATTAATTCTTTGTAACGATCGTAATCAACATCTTTTAAGTAAGATAACATAGCTTTACGACGTCCAACCATTTTCATCAATCCACGTTGTGAATGATAGTCATGTTTGTGTTCTTTGAAGTGGTCAGTCAAACGGTTGATTTGAGCTGTTAACACTGCGATTTGAACTTCTGGAGAACCTGTATCTCCTTCATGACGAGCATATTCTTTCATGATTGCTTGTTTTTCTGCTTTTAATAACATTTTGTTTTCCTCCTAATAAGCATGACCTTTATAAACCGTGAATAAGGTCGGAGTGTCCATATTCTCAGTCCAAAAGCTTTAATATTTTAACATCTTTATTCCATAAAATCAATAAGAATCGTATTTAAAATATCTCTTCCCTTTTGCGTACAAACAATGCGTTTTTTAGTACAATCAAAAAAAGAAATATATTTTTTTATAACATTTTCATATCTTGAATAAAAATCAGTTTGATATTTCTTATTAAACTTATCAATATCTAATCCAAACGAAGTTCTTAGCGACATCATAATCGCATCAAACATTTGTTCTTCTCTTGATTCCTCAATCCATGTTTTCGCTAATGGATTATTTATATATTCATTTATATTAAACACATGGTCATAACGAACATTATTTTCTTTTCCAGATGCACCACATCCAAAGCCTATAAAGTCATTATCACTCCAGTAACATAAATTGTGCATAGAATGTTTTCCTTCTTTACAGAAACTCGAAATTTCATAGTGATTATATTCAGAAAGTCGTTGACAAATTAAATCATACATTTGTTCTTCTAATTCCTCATCAATGGGTTGAACATTCTTTTTACCAAAAACAGAATTTTCTTCTATTTGTAATGAATAAATTGAAATATGTGGCAAATCCAATTGTAGAAACATTGATAAATCACTGTTTAATTGATTTATGGTTTGATTGGGTAAACCATAAATTAAATCAATAGAAATATTCTCAATTCCTTCTTGTCTTAATTCTTTGATACAGCGAAAAACATCTTGAGCGCTATGTCTTCGTCCTATTTGTTTTAATAAAGTGTTATCGAATGTTTGAGCTCCCAAGCTAATGCGATTTACACCCATTTCCTTAAACAATTTGATTTTTTCTAAATCCAATGAATCAGGATTACATTCAATCGTCCATTCATACGAATTATTCAAATATGGTTTAAAAAAAGAACATAAACGTGTTAACTGATCAATTGATAATGAACTTGGTGTACCTCCACCAAAATACAAAGTATCAATATCATGAACACCATGTGTTTTTATCTCTAATTCTAAAGCATCCAAGTA
>JAQYFP010000170.1 GCA_028723085.1 Erysipelotrichaceae bacterium
AAAATTTACAAAAAAATCATAATATGATCAATTTTACGGAATACATATTTGTGCGTTGTTTCATGTGGCATTGAATGATAAAGACAAGAGCCCATGAACATAAAGATCATACATATAATATAGATGGAAATACCCGTAGCGTGTAAAGCACCTTGTTGGATGTATGCTCGAATGGCATAATATGGTAATGCAAACAACAATAACAGTCCCATAACACCATGGCTAATACAATTTCCTACTTCTTCCCCAAATCCTAGTGGGTATACTTGTTTCATACTTTCTTTATTTTCCATGTGTTCATTATATACCTTATTTAAAAGTAATACAAAAATAAGGACAACATGATATAATAAAAACACGAAAGGAGGATCTATGCCTGATTCTGTTTATTTACTCGTTGCTTCCTTAATTAGTAACCTGATTGCTCAAGTATCAAAAATGTTTGTGTATTATTATCGTACTGGTGAATGGGATTTAGAACAAGTGCTTGCCAGTGGTGGTTTTCCGAGTTCGCATAGTTCAACCGTTACTACCTTAAGTGTTGCAGTTGGTTTACAACATGGATTTGATTCTTCTTTATTTGCGATTACTTGTGTCTTTTCTTTTATTGTGATGTACGATGCTTGTCATGTTCGTTACTATACTGGAAAAAATATTGAATTAACGCAACAGCTTATCAAAGATTTAAAAACAATCACCAATTTGCGTTTTGATGATCCGATTTATCATGAAAAACTTAAAACAATTTTAGGGCACAAATTAATTGAGGTTGTAGGTGGTTTCTTTTTGGGAATCGCCGTTGCCTTTGCGCTTTGGCCTATCTTTTATTAAACACGATTTTTCGTGTTTTTTTTTGTTATGAATTGACTTTTAAAATTAAATACTTCAAAATGAAATTATTCAATTTTGAACTAATAGGAGGTTTGTATGCAGAAGGAATTTGTGAATACGGTAAATAAATTAATAATTGATCAATATTATGAAAATCAAAATGAAATTCGTGATTTCTTTGATCGTACAACAATGAATGAATACGTTGCATTAAAAGAAATCTCAAATCATTGTCCAGGTGATAAAATCTACTTAAAAGATTTAGCGGATGCCATGCAAATTTCATATCAAAAGTTATCGGAAATCATTGCACCTTTATCCGATAAAGGCTATGTGACTTGGACGCATGATGGACATGGTGAAAATGGAACGTATCTTATCATTACCCAAGATGGTTTAGACTTATTAGAATCACAAGAAGCTTACTTAAAAGATTTTTATAGTCGTGTAATTCAAATCTATGGAAAAGATAAATTATTTCAGTTATTATCATTAATAAAAGAATTACAGGATGTAGTCAAAGAACAGACAGGAGGAAAAAACAATGGACAGAAATAAATTAAATGAATATGCTTTAAAACAAGAACCAATTTGTCGTGAAAACGATATGATTTCCCCCATTTTATTTAAAGAATACGGTGTAAAAAAAGGATTACGTGATGAAAATGGAAAAGGTGTTTTAACCGGATTAACAAATATTTCCAAAATCATTTCATCCACGACCGTAAATGGTAAAAAAGAGCCTTGTGATGGTCAGTTGTGGTATCGTGGATATCGTGTTGAAACTTTAATCAATAGTTTAGATGAAAATGAATTTGGCTATGAAAAGATTGCGTACTTATTATTAATGGGACAACTTCCTACCAATGAACAATTGAAAGAATTCAAACAAATGTTAGGAGAATGTCGTAAACTTCCTACTAACTTTACGCGTGATGTTATTATGAAAGCACCTAGCGATGATATTATGAATTCCATGACGAAAAGTATCTTAACGCTAGCGAGTTATGATCCAAATGTAAAAGATACAAGCATTTCGAATGTTCTTCGTCAGTGTATTCAATTAATTGCAGAATTCCCTCTTTTGGCAATCTATGGATACAATGCCTATAATCACTATGAAAAATACGAAAGTATGTTTATTCATCATCCGGATCCAAATTTATCAACGGCCGAAAATATTTTAATGCTCCTTCGTCCGGATAAAAAATACACGCAAACCGAAGCAAAAGTATTAGATACCGCTTTAATTCTTCATATGGAACATGGTGGAGGAAACAACTCTACTTTTACAACTCGTGTTGTTACTTCTTCTGGTTCTGATACATATGCTACGATTTGTGCAGCTATGTCTAGTCTAAAGGGTCCAAAACATGGAGGGGCAAACTTCAAAGTTATGGAAATGATGGATGATATTCGTCATCATGTAAGTGACTACAGCAATGAAGAGGAAGTACAAGCGTATTTAGAGAAAATTGTTGATAAAGAAGCTTTTGATAGAAAGGGATTAATCTATGGAATGGGACATGCGGTTTATTCTATTAGTGATCCTCGTGAACGCATTTTTAAATCATATGTGGTACAATTAGCGAAAGAAAAAGGCAAAGACGATGACTTAACGCTTTATCAAAACGTTGAAAAACTAGCTCCTGTGGTTATTGCCAATAAGCGTAAAATTTATAAAGGAGTTTCTCCTAATGTCGATTTTTATTCTGGATTTGTTTATGATATGTTATGAATTACACAAGAACAATATAATGCAAAGTTTGCGATTGCTCGTATTGTTGGATGGTCAGCTCATCGTATTGAAGAATTAATTTGTATGGATAAAATTATTCGTCCGGCTTATATGAGTATTATGGAATCAAAAGAATAGTCAAGGTACTATTCTTTTTTTGTTAGCGTATACATAAAAGTTGATAACGTTTTCATTAAATGTAATCGTTTTCGAAATTTGACATCTATTTTTTTCATGTTTTAATGGATTCATAAGGAATTGTTTCCTTATTTATAGTACATATTATGAAATTATATAGATGGAAAGGAGAACGTATATGTTTGTATTAACATCCGTAGTCGGTTTAACTTTTATGATTTGTTTAGGAGGATTTGTTAGTCATTTATTTGACGAATGCCTATAAACACACAAAAAAGAAGGCAGCTGCCTTCTTTTTTTATGGTCTAAATGTGTGGTAAATGATGACAACCCGACTGTTTTCATCAAAACGCTGGTTTTGTTTAAAGTTTGCTTTCCCATCAATAGAAACTTGTTCCACTGCTCCGTCATGAACAAACACTCCAAAGGTTAAATCTTTTTGTTCGAGTAAGACAATATCTTTAAATCCATAAGCCTCAAATTCATCAAATACTTCTTCATAATTTCGATGATAGTATTGAGATGCATCACTGGGAACACGGATTCTTTTAACATTGGGATCCAATTGACGATTGAGTTCTTGCATACCTTTATCAACAGTATCAACTGCTGTTTCACATATTTTTCTAACACTTCTTAATAAATCATTTTTCATAATTAAAGTGTATTAAAATCAATGTAAAATATCAAGTTTGTTTAATCTTAATAATTTTATTCATATATAATCACATTATTTAACATAATTATAATATATTTTTAACAAATGATTATTATAGTATATTGCCATCAAAGGAAAACTTTGATATCTTCATACTCTCTTCTCAAAAAATGAAAAGACTCGTGATTATTCATAAGTCTTTTCTTTATTTCGATAACTAGCTAAAAAGATATCCATTTCTCCTTCTAATTGAAGCCAACCAAAATCATGCGGAACTAATATTGTCTCTCCTTGTTCAATACAAATTCCATTGATAGTTCCCCTTCCTTTTACACAAGTTAGAAAACAGAAATTAGGATGTAAAAATTGTCCTGCTTCTTTTACTTGTAGGCGCATTAATGTATACAATCCTGGTTCATCCCAATAACGAGTCACTTGAATTCCTAGTTCATCTACACTTGGAAACATTTGAAATTCTATTAATTTATCGGGAATATTAACATTTTCATAGACTTCTTCAATTTGAATAGGACGTTTTTTATTGGTTGATGGATCAATACGATCATAATCATATAAGCGAAGTGTACAATCGGCGTTTCTAGAAATATTATATGTGAGTACACCAGTCCCGATGGCATGTAGTGTACCTGAAGGAATATTAATAAATCCATCTTTCACTACTTTTAAGTATCTAAGTAGTTTATCCCATTCATGGTTTCTACTCCAAGTTATAAATTCTTCTTTTGTCTTAGCGTAATGTCCAAATTCAATGGTTCCTTGTTCAATAGTATCTAATATAACCCATGCCTCTGGTTTTCCTCTTCCACCATTATATTTTCGGGCAAAGTCATCATCGGGATGAATTTGAATCGATAAGTCATCCGATGGGTCTAGAATATTTACCCGAATTGGTAATTCATTGGTTTCACAGTGAAACCAATCGGGTTTGTTTTCATATAATTCACTTAGAGTACAATTCATTTCAGGTATAAAACAATCGGCATGGTTCTTTAAGGCAACAACATTATAAACTTCTCCTAAAGGAGCTACATTCGTTACATAGTGGAATTCTTCCATTAAGCGTTTGGATCCTCCCCACATTCTTGGTTCATAGTAAGGATTTACTTTAACTATTTTTTTCATATTCTTCCTCGCTTTTTCTTTAGTATATCTTATATTTTAAAAAATTATATATGTTATATCATTTTAATTATGAAACCAAATTAATTTATTTGAAATCAAAATATACTTGTCATAAAAACAAATATATGATATCTTTTGACCATTAAGTGTGAACACTTGTTTATATTTCATAATCAATATAGACAATCATACTCTAAAGACACCACTAGGAGGGTATTATGAACGTTTTAAAAAACATTAATGATTTAGTAAATGGTTTTGTATGGGGACCACTGGGATTGAGTTTATTGTTTTTAGTTGGTGTCTGGATGACACTGGTCAATAAAGGATTTCAGATTACGCATTTTAAACATTGGATCAAACAAACAATTGGAGCCATTTTTAAAGATGAAAGTGTTCGCGCTCATACTCATAAACACGATAAACAAATTAGTCAGTTTCAAAGCTTATGTACAGCTCTTGCCGCAACCATTGGAACCGGAAACATTGTAGGTGTTTCCAGTGCCATTATCAGTGGTGGACCTGGTGCCATATTCTGGATGTGGGTTATGTCAATATTAGGAATGATGACCAATTATTCGGAAAACGTATTAGGAATTTATTATCGTATTAAAAACAAAAAAGGGGAATGGTCTGGTGGTGCTATGTATTATCTAGCCAATGGCCTTGGTTCTAAAAAAGGATTAAAATCACTTGGAAAAATATTAGCTATTTTATTTAGTTTATTTTGTGTTCTTGCCAGTTTTGGAATCGGAAACATTGCCCAAGTTAATTCCATTTCTGGTAACCTCTATACTGCTTTTCATATTCCTACCTTTATTACTGGTATTTTACTTGTGTTTTTAGTTGGTATTGTAGTTGTTGGCGGAATTAAACGTGTTGCTTCTGTTACTGAAAAATTAGTACCTGCTATGGCCATTATTTATATTGTCGGTGCATTAATTGTTGTTTTCTATAACATTCAATTGGTTCCTTCAGCTTTTAAAGCTATTTTTAAAGGCGCTTTTGGTCTACAATCTATTAAAGGTGGAATCATTGGTTTTACCATTAAACAAGCTGTTGTCTGGGGATTTAAACGAGGGGCTTTTTCCAATGAAGCCGGTTTAGGATCCTCGGTTATGGTTCATTCTAGTTCCAATGTCAAAGAACCTGTGCAACAAGGAATGTGGGGAATCTTTGAAGTCTTTGCCGATACAATTGTGGTTTGTACTTTAACGGCATTAGTTGTTTTGACAAGTGGATTCTTTGATTTAAATACGGGCATGCAGATTGTTGAAGTATCCGCTAGTAGTGTAGTTGGACAAGCGTTTGGAAATGTATTCGGAACAATTGGTCCTATGTTTATTGCCGTAGCCATTTTAATGTTTGCCTTCTCCACGGTATTGGGATGGTCACATTATGGATCAAAGAGTGTAGAATATTTACTTGGTGAAAAATTTGTCTTTGTTTATCAGCTTTTATTTTGTGGAATGTCTTTTTTCTCCGCTACAATGGATTTAACTCTAGCATGGGATTTAAGTGATACTTTTAATGGACTGATGATGATTCCCAATTTAATTGGGGTTCTTGTTTGTTCTTCAACTGTTAAACAAATTACCCAAAACTATATTGATCGTACCTTTAAACATAAAGATATTAAGCCAATGTATTCGGCTTATGATAGTATTCAAAAACAACAGGAAGAAGCTTAACCACTTCTTCCTTCAGACTGTTGACAAAGTGGTCGACAGTCTTTTTAAATTCTGATATTATTGTTGTGGCAGAAAGTGACTCCGTTGACCCAAGAAAATGACGAGCTTTCTGCCTTTTATTATGCTTAAAATGGTATAATAGTAGTGGGA
>JAQYFP010000171.1 GCA_028723085.1 Erysipelotrichaceae bacterium
CCATACTCTTTAAATAAGAAGTTAAATCTTCAGCCATGCGTACTGTTAAAGTCGTAATTAATGTTCTTTGATTTTTCTCAATGCGTTCTTTGATTTCCCCAACTAAATCATCGATTTGTCCTTCAATTGGACGAACCTCAACAATTGGATCTAATAATCCCGTTGGACGAATAATTTGTTCCACAACTTCATTATTTACTTGTTCAAGTTCATAGTCACCTGGTGTAGCGGAAACATAAATAGCTTGATTAATAAGGGATTCAAATTCATTAAAACGTAAAGGACGATTGTCTAACGCACTTGGTAAACGGAATCCATATTCCACTAATGTTTCTTTTCTGGCACGATCGCCGTTATACATTCCTCTAATTTGCGGTAAAGAAACATGGCTTTCATCAACGACCAATAAAAAATCATCTGGAAAATAATCAAATAAAGTATAAGGTCTTTCCCCTTCTTTTCGTCCGTCAATATGTCGTGAATAGTTCTCTATTCCTGAACACATTCCAATTTCTCGAAGTGATTCAATATCATGGCGACATCTTTGTTCTAGACGTTCCTTTTCTAGTGGTTTTCCTTCTTTTTCAAAATAATCAAGACGATCTTCTAATTCTTGTTCAATGGAATCCGCTGCTTTTTTCATAACATCCATTGTATTGGCATATCCGGTTGCCGGATAGAAATTATAGATACGATAGGCTTGTATTAATTTACCTGTTACAGGATCAACTTCACTGATTCTTTCCACTTCATCATCAAACAATTCAATGCGAACCACAAACTGATCAGTATGTCCCGGTGTCACTTCAATAACGTCGCCTCGTCTTCTGAATGTTCCACGTTGAGGATCGGAATCATTGCGACGGTATTGTTGTTCAATTAGAGCTTCCATTAATTGTTTTTGAGAAATAATTTCACCAACACGTAAAGAAAAAATCATATGACGATATTGTTCCGGATTACTTGCTCCATAAATTGCGGCAACCGATGCCACAATAATCGTATCTCTTCTTTCTAATACGCTATTTACAGCAGCCATACGAAGCATGTCTAATTCTTCATTTGTCTTCGTATTTTTATCAATATATGTATCTGTTTTAGGAACATAGGCTTCGGGTTGATAATAATCAAAATTTGACACAAAGAATTCCACTCGATTTTGAGGAAAAAATTCTTTGAATTCACTATATAATTGCCCGGCTAAGGTTTTATTATGGGCAAAGACTAAAGTTGGTTTATTTACTTTTTCAATTACTTTTGAAATTGTGAATGTTTTTCCTGTACCCGTTGCCCCTAATAATACCTGTACCTTTTTATGATTTTCAATTCCTTTAACTAATTTATCAATTGATTGTACTTGATCTCCCGCTGGTTGATATTCTGAGTGTAATATAAATTTATCCATGTCTTGATTATATCATAAAAAAGAAGAGCTTATCGATTGATAAGCTCCTTAAGGCCACATAAAACTAAATACTAAAACTAAAATCATAGAGGGTAACATATCCGCTAATGGAAAATCTTTTATTTTACACATTTTTAGTCCTGTAGCCAACATCAAGATTCCTCCACATGCTTTGAAGTCACAAATCATTGTTTCTGTACAAAAAGGTAAAATAAAGCGTGACAACATAAACATCAACATCATGACCATGAACTGAGGAATCGATACTAGGGCAACTGTTTTTCCTAGTGTACAGGCAAAAATAATAGCGGTAAAGAAATCTAAAATAGCTTTCGATATCAGTATCGATGAATCTTGTGTCATCCCTAATACAAGTGATCCATAGATACCTGTTCCGCTTGCACAAAACAATACAATACTCGTAACAAGTAAATCATGGTCTTGTACTTCTTGTTTGACACACTTTGATAAAAGATTGCCACCTTTTCTTTATCTTGAATATGAAATACTAATCCTAAACTAGTTCCAATGACTACAGATAAAATAACAGCAGGCATTGTTTTCATCAAAATAATAGAAGATATCGCCATGGTAATGGAACAAAGACCAAATATTAAATTCAAGTTTTCTTTAAATGAATCCGATAAATATTCTTTCACGAAGTTTCCAATCAATCCACCAATTAGAACACTTGCACAATCAACAATGATTCCTACTGGCATATTAACCTACTTCATCATATGAAATGACTTCAATTTCATTTTCTTTAAGCCATTGTTTCATGTCTTTATCACAAAGCATTTCAACTTCCATGGCTCTTGGAATTAATAAAGAAGATGTTTTTAATATATAGGCGTCTAAATAACCTGGATGACATACAAACATACATAGACCATTGTCAGGATAATTGGTTAGAGCTGCTTGTTTTAAAGACTTATATGGATCGTATTCAGGTTTCATACTATCTAAGCTTGTGTACAACATAGTGTTTCTAAATTTCACGGGTCCATTAAATCCAACTGGTAAATAATCACATCCATGTGCTTTAGCCACGATTTCCATTCCTTTAAAGAAATTATCGGAACACACAGCATGCCCTTCAAAATAATGAGGTTTTTGTCCTGTAATTTCGACAAACTTTTGATATTGTGCTTCAATTTCTAAAATGACTTCATCTAAGTTCACAAAATCTTCTTTCGCACTTCGATAAACTTTACTTGCTTTCAAATTCCCAGATTCATCACAAATACTAGGGATTTTAGATGGATCTGTTAATGGTTTTCCAACACAAATATTGGTATGTAATCCTAAACATACATTACTATCTTTAATTAAATTATATCCATGTAAAGAAGCTGGCATATTTACCATAAATCCAACGGATTTAATAATTCCTTCTTTTACACTTTTTTCAATTCCGTAATTAATTCCTTCGCTAAATCCTAAATCATCGGCTCTAACTATTATTTTTCTCATTTTTTTATTACTTCCTCATCTTTTGAAAATCCAAAGAAATAAGTGACTACAGCAGCAACGATAATTGCGATGACTCCACCTATAACTCCTTGGGTAAAGTTACCAGCAGGTCCTCCTGCAAATCCACTTAGGGCTACAAAGCTTGCCACAGGCACCATTGCATAGGATGCTACTCCCATGATAGCACAATATAGGGCACCCGCAAATCCACCGGCAAATAAACCAATGAATGGTCGTTTAAATTTTAAACCAGTTCCATATAATCCTGGTTCCGTAATTCCACCAATAAAGGCACTAATTAAATAAGAAAGTGTTAACGCTTTTTCGTCTTTGTCTTTAATCTTTAAGAACGCCCCAATCAACATTCCCGATACAGCTACACTTGCCATTGTGGCACCTGGTGAAACAACGGCATCAAATCCATTTTCCGCAAACAAAATCAACATATTGGCAATAAATACTTGATGCATTCCTGTCATAACTAAGAATTCCCATAATCCACCAATTAAGGCAATAACTAAAATACCAATTACTGGAATATTTCCTAGTGCTAATAATCCACTACATAACGCATTTCCAATCCATCCTCCAATAGGAGCGCATACTCCAAACATAATTGGTAGCATGATAACTAAGCTTAAGAATGGAACAAATACCGTTGATAAAATATCTGGAATGATTTTCTTCAATCCTTTTTCAACCCATTTTAAAATAAATACCGTTAAAATAATTGGTAACACTGTTGATGTATAATTTGATGGTGTTACTGGAATTCCAAATACATCAAAGTTAGATCCTACTAATGAAATAAACGTAGGATGAATCAAAATAGCTCCTAACAACATTCCAATAAAAGGACTCGCTCCCATTTTCTTTCCAGCTGTGTATCCTAAGAAAATAGGCATAAAATAGAATCCTGCATCTCCAACAAAAGTACATAAAGTATAGATATTACTTCCTGCTTCTATCCATCCTAACATGTCACCAAATACGGCAACAATCATCTTAAACATCGCAGCACCCATCATAATTGGAATCAATGGCGTAATACTTCCTGATAATGTATCCATGATTGCTTTTCCAACTGATTTTGGTGTCCACTTTTTCTTTTCTGTGTCTAAATCTTCATTAATTGAACTTTCTTGGGCAAATCCACCAATTTTGCATAGATGTTCATAGACTTTCGTAACATTTTGTCCAATAATGACATGATATTGTCCACTTGAACGAGTCACACCAATAACACCTTTAATACCCTTAATCTTTTCATCATCAATTACACTTTCATCTTTTAAGTTAAAGCGTAATCGCGTAATACAATGTGTCACAAATGTGACATTTTCTTTTCCACCTACGGCTTGTAGAACTTCCGTAGCAATTTGTTGATTTTTATCCATTTCTTTTCTCCTTTATATAACTGTCTGGCCACAACAGTTTTTTCAAAAATAAAACCCCACATAAAAAATATGTGAGGTAATGCCCATAGCGGTAACAATCCTAATTTAAACGATTAATATGTATCATCAAATACAAGAGTTCGTCTTTGGAACAAGGCTCATTGTATTCTTTTTCCATGAATTTTTCTATTTCACATACACAAGCATAACACTGAGGATATTGATTCTTCATATTTTCAAACATTTCTATGTTTTCTTCTTCAATGGTTTCATGTGCTTCTTTTCGTTTCACAAAATATAAAACGTGATAACGAAATCTTTGATAGTTCACACTATTTTTATCTACTTTTATATCATAATGCTCTTCTATGATTTTCGTTAATTTATTTAATATACGACTCGACTTTTCTGACAATGTTTCCACATTTTTATTTTGTCCTTCATGAGAACTAATCAAATGCATTGCCACACAAGTAATTTCTCCTTTTTCTAAATACACATTCATTTTTTTATTGATGTTTTTCACAATCCAAAATGCACATTTATTAAATAAAGGAAATTGTTCTTCAATTTCATAAGAATATGGAAAATTAATTTTCATTCCAGCTTTGGTTCTTTTAATGCTGTAAGATAAATGATCGGCTAAGACAAAAACTAAATTTGAATCCCAGTTTCCATCAATTTTTGATTTCACAACATCAACCATGTAACTAACAAACTCAAGAAATTCCATATCAATTTCATTGAATAATTGATAAAACTTCGGATTTACATCATAAAATGTTCGATTTATTTTACTTAGGTCATTTAATTCATAAGGTATTTGTCCAAAGCCAATTCCTTTTCCAAATAGAACAACTTCACGGGCATCATTATCCAAGCCAATCGCAACATTATTGTTTATCTTTTTAATGATTTTCATGCCCTTCCTCCTAAATAAAAAAACTCTATAAAACAAAACCAATTTATATGGGTAATGCCTCAAAGAGTAACAATCCGATTTATCAACTTGTATATAATATATATCATGTTTTGAAATTTTGTGCAAGCGCTTTCCAAATAAAAAGATCACAGATTACTCTGTGATCAAAGAAATTGCCTTATCATATTGGGAATCTAAATTCATTTCATTTATCTTTAATAGAACATCTGCTTGGATATTTTTAAAAGTATCCACATCACAATTCCCTGTTGGATCTAGATTATGATCCACTTGATATTGTTCAAGTGCTTTAGAACTTGCCAAACTAAAATACGTATCCGTACGATCTACATCATATCCTAAAAATTGTAGATACAATTGCAATGCCTGAGCATTAACATGAACACTATCCTTAACAATTTGTTCATCGTCTTCCATTTGTTTATATTGAACAGATGAAACCTTGTTGTTTTCAATTTTGACATCTGGTTCAAAGCCAACTTTATTAATGGAAGTTCCCTTAGGTGTTACCCATTGAGCAATTGTATATTTGATTGAAGTTCCATCATCAAATGGAATACTTACTTGTTCAGTTCCTTTTCCATAGGTTGTAGTTCCTACAGTTGTCACTACATCGTTTAAATTATCTTTTAAAGCTCCAATTAATACTTCTGCTGCTGAGGCTGTATTCTCATTTTGAAGAATCACAATTTTATTCATTTCAACACGATCATATTCATTCGAACTCTTTTGAACAATGTCCTTATCTTTTTGTTTTTCAATGAAAACAGGAGAATCTTTTTCTAATAAACAAGAAGCAATGTCTAATACACTTGTCAAATAGCCTCCTGTATCATCTCTTAAATCCAAGACCATTTTCTTAATGCCTTTTTCTTTTAATTGCTGCATAGCCAAATTAAAATACTTAGCAGAATTTTGTGAAAAACTATTTAAGATAATATACCCATAGTCATCATAAATTTCACATACTACTGTTGAATCATAAGAAGAAGGCGTAATTGTTGTTTCCATTTGTTTGTTGTCACGTAAATAAAGTACTTTTAATTCTTTATTTTCGTTTTCTTTTATATAAGAAATCACGTCTGCTGTATCGGATTCACTACAAACCATATCATTGATTTGAATTAAAACATCACCTGGTTGTAGATTTGCTTTTTGTGCAGGAGAATCCATAAAAATATGACGACAAACCATATTGTTGTTGACATCCGAATAAAAACTCAAACCAATTCCAACGTTACTTCCTTCTAATGAACTACTAAATAATTTAGCTTGTTCTAAGCTAAAATAATTGGTATGAGGATCTTCGGAAAAATTCACCATTCCCGATAATGCTTGTTCAACTAATGTTTCATCGTCTATGGTATCAGAATAATACCATTTATTTTTTAGTATCTTATAAACTGTATTGAATTTTTCTAACTCGGGATTGGTATTTGTTTTATAGATTGTTAAACAAACACCCACACCAAGGGCAAAACAAATAATACAAGCTATTATAGAAGATACATGTTTACCTATTTTTTCTAACATATTTTGATACTGCCAACTTACTTGCCAACCAGCCAATTCCAATTCCTAATACAAAGATAATCCATCCCATTTGATGCATCATTTGACTTGGCTCAATTAGCTTTAATACATTGACAAATAATTTTCCTCCCACTATTTCATAAATTTTCGCATAACCTATTTTTACTAAAAAATAAGTCGCAATAGAACCAACAAATCCAATAAACATTCCCTGAATTTCAAAAGGCAAACGAATAAAAGCAGAAGTAGCTCCTACTGTTTTCATTATGGCAATTTCGGATTGTTGTGAATAAATTGTTGTTTTGATTGTATTGTGAATTAAATACAAACTTAAAAAGACAAGAAGAAGGGCAACTCCATATCCTACTGTACGAACTTTTTCCATAAGTTTCATTAATTGAGTAACGCTGCTTCCTCCATAGGCACAAGAAGCCACGTTTTCGATTTGTTCGATTTGCGAAACAGTTTTTTCAATTTTAGATCCATCTTTTACTGTCACAAAATACGCATTGGCTAATGGATTCTCTTCGCCTCGATACATTTCGAAGGCTTTTCCTTTTTCTACAATCATCAATTCTAGTTCATCGTCTTTTGATGAAAAAGTTACTGTATTCACATTACTTATATTTTTTATTTCTTCTTCAATGATTGGTAATTGATCATCACTCACCGTTGTTTGAAGAACAACATGAATACGAACATCTGATTCAACGTTTCTTGAAAACGAATCGACATGAAATCCCACTATCAAACAACACGCTACAAGAAATATCGAAACAAATACAGCCATACTACTTGATAAACAAAGCACAAAATGTCGTTTAATTTTAATAAAAGCATGCTTTAATTCATACAAAAATAAATATAACCATCTCATATGCTCTTATATCCACCTTGTGAAGAATCGTGTACGATATATCCATTATCCAATACAATCGTACGCTTACGATATTTTTCAACTAAGACACTATCGTGGGTTACCATGATAATAGTGGCATTAATGCTTCGATTGATTTTTTCAAGTAATTCAATGATTTCAAAACTCTTTTCAGGGTCTAAGTTTCCTGTTGGTTCATCGGCAATTAAAACCTTTGGATTATTGGCAATGGCACGTCCAATCGTAACACGTTGTTGTTGTCCACCCGATAATTCATCTGGATATGATTTAGCTTTTTCTTGTAGATCAACTAAATCTAAGACCTCACGAACACGTTTACGAATTTCTTTTTTAGGTGTTCCCACTACTTCTAGGGCAAAGGCAATGTTTTCATATACCGTTAAAGTAGGTAGTAAACGATAATCTTGGAAAATACATCCAATTTGTCTTCGATATTGAGGAACTTTTCGATGTTTTAAAGCTCCTACATCCACTCCATTGACGATAATTTGCCCTGAATCCGGTACTTCTTCCCCGTTTAATAATTTAATCATAGTACTTTTTCCAGATCCGGTAGCTCCAATGATATACACAAATTCACCGTCATTGATATCCAATGAAACATGGTTTAAAGCATGAACTCCATTGGGATATGATTTATCTACATTTCTTAATTGAATCATATTGCCCTCCTAGAAAAATCTTTCTGGTCGTTCACGACATGGTGCACTTGCACCGGCTTCACATGCGGTTGCGGTTGTATTCCATCCAGCTCCAAAGGCAAAATCGGCACTTGCTGCAAAGCGTGCAATGGCTGTTTCCATTGACATACTTCCTAAATTAATAACTTCAATATGACAATGTGCTCCGGAAGAGTTTCCTGAATTTCCTACCGCTGCCAAATATTGTCCTTGGCTTACCACTTGCCCAGCACTTACACCAAATCCTTCTTGGGCTAAGTGCGCAAATGAAATCGCATAAAGAGTTCCATTCACATTACACAACATTTCAATTGTGTTTCCACCACCATATGGCCATCCTACCCAGTTTCCTAGGTATCCACCATTTGTTGGTGCTGGATTTGATGCATAAATGATAACACCATCAGCTGGGGCAATTACTGGTGTTCCAATGCTTGCTGCCATGTCCTCTCCTAAGTGCATTCCACCACCTGGATAGGCCCAAGTTCCTGCGGAACGATAAGCCCCTGGCACAGGATTAATAAATCCGGAAACACTAGGTACAGTTACTTCAACAGATGGTGAAATTACACCTGCAGAAGGAATGTTATTACTTGCTGCTGCTTGTTCTTGAAGTTTTTGTTTTAAATCCGCTTCAACTTTACGATATTCTTCTGCCAATTGATCATAGGATGCTTGTAGTTCTTGGGCAAAAGCTTTTTCTTCTTCAATTCTTTCTTTTTGTTCTTCGATTTGATCCGATAAACGCTCTTGTTCGTCTTTCTTTAATTCCAATTCTTTTTTCAAATCACTTAATTGCTCAATTTGTTCTTGATCACTTGCGGTAATTCGTTCAATTCCACTGAATCGTCTAAACATTTCATTTAGACTACTTGAACCCATAATTAAGTCAATTAAAATATTTGTTCCCGTTCCCGCTTGTTCATTAATCATTCGCGTAGAAATTTGATCCGACCATTTATCGATTTCTTTTTGTTTTTCTTCGATTTCAACTTTAACAGCTTCAATTTCTTTATTAATTTCAACAATCTGGTTTTCCATATTTTTAACTTGAGAATCCAAAGAATCACTTAAAGTCTTTTGTTTCTTAGCTAATTCTTCAATACGACTTGAATTCAATTGAAGAGATCCTAAATCGTTTTTATAAGATTCCATTTCTTCTTTTAATTTATTAAATTGATCATCTAAATAATTTTGGAAACCAACACAGGCTTTTACGCCTTCTTGACTTGTTTGTACTTTCGAACAAGTCGCATACCAATAATCTTCATCTGAATAATCCACATCCTGTGCATAAACAGGAATACATACCATCAAAGAAAGACAGAGAATACAAGAAAATAATTTTTTCATAATTACAGTTGTCATCCTTTCTATCGTGTCCATTTTAAATATTTATGAGATGCTAAGTAAGAACCAATCACACCTACGATAAGTCCTACCAATAAAATACCTAATGATAAATATAACATATTTGGCATAAATGGCATAATTTTCAACATACTGCTGACTAACACACCATCTAATTTAGAATATAAAACATAATATCCTATATCACAAATCAAAATAGGAATTAAGCTTCCAAAGAAGCCAAAAATCATTCCTTCTAACATAAATGGGAATGTAACATACCAGTTCATGGCACCTACATTTCTCATTATCATAATTTCATCTTTACGTGTTTGAATCGTAAGTTTAATGGTATTACGAATTAAATAAATTGCCAGGATAATCATAATACCAAGGAAAACATATCCCCATTTACGAACAACTGCCATTAAAGATACGAGTGTAGTAATCATGGTTCCTCCATAATTTACTTTGGCAACTCCATCCATATTTTCTATTTTCTTACTGATGGAATCTAAGTTTGATTTATCTTTTAGATTTACAACTAAAACATCATATAATGGATTGGATTCTTTATATTGTGAAAAGACATCACCATTTTCCTCAATTAAGGCATCGAGTTCATCTTCCTTACTAGAGTAAGAAACAGATTCAACATCTTTTAATTTTTCTATTTTCTCCATTAAAGAAGGTATTTCTTCTTGTTCAACAGAAGGAGAAATAGAAACTTGAATTATAAATTCTTCTTCTAATCCTTGGGTAACATAGTCTAAGTTTAATGCGAATATACCCATAATCATTGCGATAAATAAAGCTACAGCAATAGATAATATAGAAGAGAATGTTAAGGAAAAATGACGGCGAATGTCTTGATTTGCCATTCTAAACATACGTGGCAAGCATTTTATAAACAAGAACATTTTTTCACCTCACAGTTTATTATAACATATCTTAAATCATATAGTCCAAAATCACATAATTACACAATAAATATCCACCAGCCTAGCTGGTGGTTTTTCAGTTTCGGGCATAGCCCTGCTCTCAAAGCTGCGCTTTACAGCGCTAATGTGGTCTGCGACGAGCACTATTTCTTGTTTCCCGTAAACGGGTCTTCAAATTCTAGTTC
>JAQYFP010000172.1 GCA_028723085.1 Erysipelotrichaceae bacterium
TGTGTCATTCATATGACAACCTCCTTTACTATTTGATTCGGCTGGCGGGCCAATTTCATTATAGTATAGGAGGTTGTCTTTTTTTACACTAAAAGGTACAGTACCACGCACATAGCGCGTGGTATTTACTTCGTAATAAAAGAGAGGACTTATCATCCTCTCTCTATTGGTTAACTATAATGTCTTTTTCTTAATAATAAGGAAACAATACCTACCAAACTTACAAGTAAAGTATAAATGTAACCACTTGGATTGTTGTGTACACCTGTATTTGTTGTTTCTTTTTTCTTAGTTTCAGGTACATAACTATTTGTTACAACGAAACCTTCTTCTACATTTCCAGTCACAGTCGTTGTATATCCATCAACTTTCGTCAATTCTTTAACTGTGTAAACAACTTCTTTTCCATTATTATATAGATCTACATTTTCGAAAACACCACGCCAATCATTTCCTTTATTTAAAATAACAGTATCAACGAGTGTTCCATTTCCATATAATTGAACTTCAACATAAGATGCTCGTTTTTTATCAATATTATCTTTGTCATTCCAGTTCTTAATTACAGTTACACTTGTTTGTTTTGGAGTATGCGTATTAATAATGTTGTTTCCATCATATTTGACAGTATATCCTTCAACACCTGATTCAGTCACAGTATATGTAATTTCTTTTCCATTATCATATTTAGCTAAATCATCAAATGAATATGTCCAATTATCTTTTTCACTTACTTCGATTGAATCAACTTTTTCACCATTCGCAAATAAATTAACCGTAATAGTCTTTGGTCTCATGCCATCTTGGTTATTGTTGTCAGACCAAGTTTTAGTTCCAGATACAGAAATTGTTTCTGGTGAATGAGTATTGGTAATCACAAATCCATTTGTCATATCACCGGAAATTTTTGCTTCATAATCAGAAGAAACATTAATTTCTTCTACTGAATAAGCAATCTTTTCACCATTGTAGTATTCATCTAAGTTTTCAAATGATCCTGTCCAATTATTTTCATCAGAAAGAACTAATGTTTTACTTGTTTCTTTATCATTTGCGATTAACTTAACACTTACAGATTCTGGACGAAGTCCATCTTGATCATTAGCATCTAACCAAGATTTTGTAACTGTGACACTTGTCTTACCTGGAGTATGCGTATTTACCAAATCATATTTATTTACACTTGTACTATATCCTTCAACAGCATTTTCAGTAATTGAATATGTAATTTCTTTTCCATTATCATATTTAGCTAAATTATCAAATGAATATGTCCAATTATCTTTTTCAGTAACAACTTTAGAATCAATTGTTTGTCCATTCTTCAATAAATTAACAGTAATCGATTCAGGTCTCATACCATCTTGATTATCATTGTCAGACCAAGTTTTAGTTCCACTTACTGATGTTGTTTCAGGTTTATGAGTATTTGTGATTACATAACCTGTATATACATCTACGGTAATTTCAGAAGTATATCCTTTAACTTCATCTTCACTAACTGTATATTGAACCAATCTACCAGATACATATTTGTCAAGGTTATCAAATACGGCTTGCCAGCTGTTCGCATCACTTAAAGTAACAGTTTTACCTGTGTCTTGATTATCAGCTAATAACTTAACAACGACTGCATTGGTTCTTAATCCGTCTTGATTATTGCCATCATTCCAGATTTTTTGAACAGAAACAGATGTCTGTTCAGCACTATGTTTATTAGTGATGTTGTATCCATTATATGTTGCCGTATATCCTTTAACTGTATCTTCAAAAACAGTGTATTTAATTTTTTGACCATTTTGTTTCTTAGCTAAACCAGTGAATGAATAAGCCCAATTATCTTTTTCACTAACTTCGACTGATTTAACTTCTACACCATCAGCGTATAATCTAACTGTGATAGAATCGGGGCGAAGTCCATCTTGATTGTTATTATCATCCCAAGTCTTAGTTCCTTCTACACTAACAACTTCTGGTGTATGTGTATTCGTAATCACAAATCCATTTGTAACATCACCAGTAATCTTTGTTGTATAACCAGAAACAGATACTTCTTCAACTGTATATTCAATATCTTTTCCAGCTTGTTTTACTGGTAAATCTGTAAATGTTGTTGTCCAATTGTCATTTGCTGTAATTGTCTTCTCATCAAATTCTTTTCCATTAGCTAATAATTGTACAGTGATAGACTCTGGACGAATTCCATCTTGATTGTTACCATCATCCCATGATTTACTGATAGAAATTGATCTCTTACCAGGAGTATAACTATTCGTTACATTATATCCGTTGTATGAAGTTGAATAATTTGCAACTGGATTTTCAGTAATCGAATAAGTAATCAATTGCCCATTTTCATACTTAGATAAATTATCAAATGAATATGTCCAATTATTATCTGCATTTACTTCTTTCGAATCAATTGTCTTACCATTCTGCAATAAGTTAATGGTAACTGAACTTGGACGAATACCATCTTGGTCATTATTATCATCCCAAGTTTTTGTTCCTGATACTGTAATTGTTTCTGGTGTATGTGTGTTAGTAATGACATAACCATTTGCTTGCGTACCAGAAATTTCAGGTGTATAACCATCTACAGAAACTTCTTTAACAGTATATGCAATTTGTTGGCCATTTTCATAGCTATCTAAGTCTTTAAAAGTTGCTTCCCAATTATTATCTGCACTTAATGTCAATGTCTGATTTGTTTCCTTGTTGTTCTTCCATAAGTTAATGGTAACAGATTTCGGACGAAGTCCATCTTGATCATTACCATCATTCCATACTTTAGATACTTTGACACTCGTTTTCATGTTATATGTGTTGACAACATTAAAATTTGCCGTAGGACTGGCACTACTAACAGTTACACTTGGAGTATTTATTGTAACCGTTGGAGAAGCACCATTAATAGTAGCAGTGTCTGTTACTTCTGCAATTGTATATGTACCATAAGGAACATATGCATAACCTAAACCAACTTCATTAGCACCTACTGTTACATCAACTTTTTAATATAAAGTGTTTCCTGCGTACAATCCAAATGAATATATCTTATCGGATGTTAAATCAACGCCACTAACTTTTTTTGAATTGTAATCAATCCTCGATTCGATTGACCAGCTGCGAAAGTGAAATCCATACCGGAACCATGAATTATAGAACCACTTTGCCATGATCCACGTGAGTTATCAAGTCCTGGACATGCATTCCCAGTATCCCAATAGTTAAATGAAGCAGATAACGTAACAGGAACTGTAATTGAACCAGCATCTACAAACGTTACATTAGGGCGAATTGAAACTGTGTATTGAACAGGACTATTTTTCGTTCCAACTGGGAACGTACCTTCAATACGTACTTGTGACTTTCCTTGATTATCTGTACTTGTTGAAAGTCTTGTCGTATTAAAGCTAACATTAGGATTTGAACTAATTTGAACATTTGCAAAATCATTAGTGTTTAATGTAACATCTTGCGTATATGTTTTATCATTTAATACCAATACAGCAGTTGCATTAATTTCGATGTCAATGTGATCTACAGTAGTCGATGATCCTGGTCCGTTCCAATCCTCCTGCCCTTGACCATGTGCATAAGCATTGGTAGTGAACATACTAATGATCATCATAAAACTTGTGAATAAAGATAATAACTTTGTGATCTGATTTTTCCTTTTCATTATATTAACCTCCTTTCATTATCTCTAATTTTAATATGCTGTAAACACTTTCATTTGTCACTATATTTTAAGAAAATAATTTTCATTAAAAAAAGAGAAGCTTAAATTGCTTCTCTAGCCATACATATTCCAAATACTTTCATTTATTCGATTCTTTTTAATTGATGGATGAGAAAACACTCTTCCTTCAAATACAACTGTATTAATTTTGGATAACGCCTTTAAATCTTTAATTGGATTTTCATCTAAGATAAGAAAATCTGCTTTTTTTCCAACTTCCACAGTACCCGTTATTGAATCAATATTTAATAGTTGTGCATTTCTTTTTGTAGCACAATAAAGAGTATATTGATTGGATACCTTCATATAATTTTTGAAATAAATTAATTCCCTATAAAAATCAGAATGTCGTACAAATGGTCTTCCTGCATCATTTCCAATTCCTACTGGAATCTCATGTTGAATAGCTTGTTTCACATTATCAATAACACCATCTAATACATTTTTAGCGTTTTCTTTTACTTCATTTGATACAGCGGTTACGGTATTATCAAACTTCGCATATGGAATGACTCCTGATAAAACGGATATGATTTTAGCTCCTTTTCGTAAATAAAGAGACTGTAACCGCTCATCCATATGAGATCCATATTCAATTATATCAACACCATTTTCTAAAGCACGACGCACTCCTTCTTCATTTTGAGCATGAGCAGCTACTTGTATATGGTGATGATGAGCGGTTGCTGTGACATACCGAATGATTTCTTCTGGCATCATGACATCGTTTATTTTATTTTGCGTCAATGAGCCTGTTACCATTATTTTAATGAAATCTGGTTTTGTTTTTAGTAAACGATTCAAAGCATCTTTACTCTCTTCTAAATCACTCACTTCATAGGCACCTTGATGATTCATATAACCATCTTTCATAGTAATGGCACGATTGGCAACAATCATTCTTGGTCCAATAGTCTTTCCTTGATTTACTTTATCTCGTATTTGGCTATCTACGTCGGATAAACCACCTACACATCGCATCGTTGTGACACCTGACATTAATTGTGTATAGGCATATTTTTGACAAAGTCGAATTCCAAAATGCTTTCCTAAAATATTAGAATTAACTAAAGATGCCGTATGCTTAGCCATTTTTTCTTGATCAAATGAACCGTCACTTGACAAATGAACATGCATATTAATAAGTCCTGGACAAATATATTTATTTGCACAATTAATAATTGTTCCTTCTACTTTATCCGAATCAATGGCAATGATTTTATCGTTTTCGATAATGACATTCACATTTTTTTGAATAACCATATTTTCATTTCCATCTAATAAATTACAATGTGCAAATGTTATTTTCATATAAACTCCTAACTCGTTGTTTTTTCAATTCCTCTTTTTAATGGTAATACAACTGTTTGATATTTCGTATTATTGTACAAAGGATGACAATTTCCTGTAACAATTCCTAAGTAACAAAGCTGTAAAATTGATGCCGGTTGCTTTGCCCAATACGATCCATCATATTTTTTATAAATTTCATTGATGTCAATAATATTTACTTTACTATGATGTACACTATAAAGCTGACCAAAGAAAGAATCAATTTCTTCTTTATGTTTCATTACTTTTTTCTTATCCAAATAAATGGGATTATCTACTTGGGTGAACCCATTTTGTGCTGTCATTAATTGTACAGCTACATAATTTTTTTCTTCACTATCTTGTCCTGGAAGACAACTAGTAAATACAGTATATAAATTATCTTCATTTAGTTCCATTATCTTTCTCCACTTTCTTTATATAATCTAAAACACCTTGTTCGTCTTGTTCACTTAATAAACGATGATCTAATAACATAACTTGGCCATCACTGCGATAAAAATAATAATAATGATAATATTTTCCTGCTTTCATAATGGAAGTCCATGGATACATATCAAATCCATATTTAGAACGAACCGACATTCCTTCGTCTGTTAATGTATATGTGCGAATTAATGTTCCATCTTCAGGAAACTCTTTATTTAGTTGTTTAGTCATTCTTTTCTTGAGTCCTGTTTGAGACATATACATAAAAAAGAAAAAATGACAAACAAAAACCAAAGGTACAATTATCGAACCATGAAATAAGAAAAACACGCCTGCGATTAGTCCAATAATCGCAACAATTTTAAATGTTTTCTTTGATTTTTGATAGCGGTCATTCAATTCAATTAATAAATCCACAAACGCTTCTCTTTCTTCTTGATTAATCAATAGATCCTGTTTTATCATTTTCTTCCCTTTCTTCTAATTGTTGTCCTTTTTTAATGACAACGAAACAATAATTAAAGATATTAAATTCAAAATTGAGCATATAAGTAACAACCAGATAGGAAAATCCTCAATTACATATATGATTGAAAAATCCATGATTACACAAACCGCACAAACCATCATAACCAATGAAATTATAAGCTGTGAACCATAAAATGGATTTTCTAAATAATAAAGTTGTATCGTCCACTGTAGAGATAAAACACCGATAACTAAAACTAAAATACCAATACATATATTGAAGTAATTTGAAATCTCATTACTTTGAATACATCCTATACAACCAAATAAAAGACAAAGAACGCCAATTGAAAAACTATATTCATTTAAACATTTATATAATTTCTTTAAATAAAATTTTAAAATGAAATAGATACCTAAAATGATAAACACACAAAAGAATAAACGACACAAAACAATCGCATTTACTTGTTCTATGCACAATAAACTAAAACAAGAACTTATCGATAAAATATTCAATAATAAAATCAATACATAAAATCCTATTTTCATTGCCACATTCCCGATACAAAATACATCAAAGCCGCCCAAGTATAAACGGAATAATAAATACCATTTTGATCTGTTCCTTGTTTTAAAATATCTTGTGCTTGTTTTTGTGTCAATAACGTGAACCCATCAAATAATTCACTTCCTTGTATATTTTTAGTAGATAAACTTGAAATATTTTTTATTTTAACACATACCAACGCATTGGATTCATCTGTCATACCCGGAGATGAAAATAAAAGTGGATTAATTATAGAGATATCTTCTCTTTGCACACTTAAACCACATTCTTCATATATTTCTCTTTGTGCTGTACTAATAATATCTAAATCTTCTTCATCAACCAATCCAGCTGGAACCCCTAATAAAAATTGTCCAGTAGGATAACGAAATTCATTGCATAAAACCAGTTTAGGTTCTTGTTGTTCTACTACAACAACACAACTTACGGCATCGGGTTTCATTGCTTTGAATTGTTCATTATTTTTTAAACAAACTAAATTATCTTTGCTTCGTCTTGATGCATTATAGTAATGTGAATCTTTACAATAATGCATATCATAGACATTTAAAAATTTAGATTTAAATAAAGTATCTACTCTTGAATCATCAATTTCTAATTTTTTCATAGTTACTCCTAAAAAAGAGCTGGCAAAAACGACCAACTCTTCTTGCGATAAAAATTAAATATCATAAAAAGACATGTAATACTCAGCAATGTCAAAGAATTCATCTTCACCAATCATTTCAAATGTCATATCCATTCCTGAGCCATGACAACGATACAAATAAACATCGTCTTGTATTTCATCATCAATTATTTCAGACAAAGAAGCATATTGGACACCATCTTTTTCAAAGACATCCATTAACGCTAATTCCATTTCACGACCTTGTTCATCACAAATTCGGTATGTATCAATTTGAACTTTCTCCATAAAATCCCCCTAGTCAATAAATTTAGAAAACGATATAATATACGTAGGTGATATATATGTTTCCATTTAATAAGAAAAAACAAGTACTAAAACCCTTAAATCCTAATGATAAACGCTATCGCTATCATTTCTATGGACAAGTACAAGGCGTTGGTTTTCGCTTTGTAGCTAGCCAAACTGCTATGCAATATCAATTAACGGGATGGGTTCGTAATGAATCGGATGGTTCTGTCACAATGGAAATTCAAGGAAATCCAATGGATATAAAACAAGTTATTTCCCGTCTTCATAATGATAATTACATCGAAATTGATCATTATACAAGAGAAGAACTGAATCCGATATTAGAAGATGGGTTTGTACCAAGGTACTAATTCATCTTCTTTATTATACAACAGATTTTATCATAAAATTATTATATATATGAAAAAAATGGTTTATTACCATTTTTATTCTAAAACATCTTCTACAAAGTGAACATTAATTTCTAATTCATTTGCGATTTCCTGATCATCTTTTCCTAATTTATGTAAATCAATCACAAGTGAATCAATATCAGATCGATTAACTGCTTCTCTTTCTAAAAAATCATAATCCACTTTATCATCTTTTTCCGTTTTTTTAATTCGTAATTCCCTTGTTAAGTTATCTTTTTCTTCCAAAACCAATCCTTTAAATTTAATAGACGGAATTTGATTAACCAAACCGTTCAAAAATGTTTTAACACTTTCAAATGTTCCTTCTGGAACACAAACAGAAGTAAAAGATAAATCATGTGTCGTCATAAAAATATTATCCGTTAATTTTCCTTCTTTGACCCACATATCATTGTATTTATTTTCTCTAAAATAATCTTTTATAGTATTAATTTCCTCTATTGAATTATCTCGAAAATCAATACAAATATCTCCCATTGACTTCATATTTTTTCACCCTCGACTATAGATTATACACAAAGATGTAATTTTTATCAATTTAATAGTGCAAGAATGCGATGCGTAATACTTGGATGATCGTATTCAATAAATTCAATAAACGGATGTGGATTTACATCCACTAATTCATCTCGAGAAAGTTTCTTGAACAATGCAATCAAATCTTTACCATATCCTTCTTGTACAACATTTCTATCCGCTTCATATTCTTCTTGTCGTGATACATAATTATGGAATACAGAAACCAAAAATAAAATAGGTTCTATTAACATATCAATCACAATAAAATATAAATAATAAACATTATTTACGAATCCAAAACTTTGATTAATATATTCCATACTCATTTGAATCCATTGAAAATGATAAAAAATAAATACAATAAACAAAATTAAAACTAAAATTATGAAATACATTACATGGTTATACCATTTTCTTTTATGTTTTAAATGCCCTGCTTCATGAGCTAATACTCCCAATAATTCATTATATGAATTTTCATTTAAAAAATTATCCGCAATTCCAATCATCCTAAAAAAAGGAAGCTTTAACACAAAAGCATTTTTACTATTACTTCTCTTTGACTCATCGTACACTTTTATACTCTTGACCTTCTTTTTACATCCAGTTAAAAGCTTATGAATATCATCAAGGAGTTCCGTATTTTCAAGTGAAGTAAATGTATATTGCTTAGTCATAACATAAAATGATAAATATAC
>JAQYFP010000173.1 GCA_028723085.1 Erysipelotrichaceae bacterium
TATATGTCTTATAATTTGTTTGGTTAATTATGTTTTTTAGCATACACATATTTTACCACATAAAAAGGATAGCAGCTCAAGTAATTGAGTCAGCTATCCTTTTTTGTACAGGCTATTTAACTGTTACAGCCTCTTTTTTTATTTGTTGTGGATAAAACCTATTTTTTCCGCAACAAAGGCATAGTTGGTATAAACGTGTCCATCTTTATTATATGGACGAGCCATAATACGACCTTTGACACTAATCCAGTCATCCACTTTGCTCACGTTACAAAGTGTTTCCGCTAATCCTCTCCATACTTCAACTTGGATGGTGTCATATTCATATATTCCTTCACTATTCGCAAAAGGTCTTTCTACTTTCAAACTAACAGTACATGTTTTAATTCCTGTTGTGGTTTCTTTTAAAGTTGGAAGTTGTTCAATACTTCCTACTAAACAAAATACATTCATAATTTCCTCCGGTATGAGTAAAACCTCATCTTCATCACCTGCCTTCATAGGTATGATACAAAATTTATAGTCATAAAAAAAATGAGTGATTTCATCTAAATCCACTCATTTTCTATTATTTACATTATGAATATTTATGTAAATTTATCTTTTTATATTCGTTTACATTGTTTTCGGAACAATTTTTGTAACTGTCATATTTCCAATATCAAACGATGAACAAATACTAAATAATTCATCAATTGTCAATGAAGATACTTGATTAAACCATTTCCAAAAATCATATTGATTTATAGAAGACCGTAATACATCAACAGCCAAGTTTTCAAAGTTATCCAATCCTCTTAAATTAGCTCCTATGTACGAATTTTGAATGGCTTCAAAATTTTTTTCACTCATGGGAACCGTTTTAAATTCTTCCATTAATTCTTGAATTAATTCAATAAATTCATTTACTTTATTGGTTTGTGCATAAAATAAAATATAACCACGATCACAATTAAAATCACATTCCGCTGCTGCATATTGTGTTATGATTTGACGATCAATCCAATCTTGGAATTGTGGATTCATTGTTGAAAATAAAGAATCCAAGCGCATTTGAACCGCTAAATCCACTTTATTTGCCAATTCAATGGAATCAAATCCATGTAACTTATATGCCACACAAACATAAGGCGTAGTGATATCCATTTCACAAGTATATTCCTTACGAACCACCTGTTCTTGTTCATCATGTATAATACGCTGAATTTGTTTATTTGACTTAGAAGGATATTGTTTTTGATGTTCTACAATAAAATCCATAACCTCATTTACATCTTGTCCTGTAACCCCGATAAGTGTTAAACGACTTGGATCATAGTTCACATTATAAAATTTTGTCAATTCTTCTACACTTATTTGTTCAATATCTTTACGATGACCTAAAATATCAACATGAATAGGATGATTCTTATATAAAGAACGATATGTTTCCTTTACAAGTCTTTGTTCCGGTGATTGTTGATACATATCATATTCACTTAAAATAATTTGTCGTTCTTTTTCAACTGATTGTTCATCAATATCTAAATTTTCCACAAAGTCCAACAACAAAGCCAATGGTTCATATACACTCGCCGTTGTTTGAAAATAATAACAAGTTTCCGTGTATGTAGTAAATGCATTGGTTTGTGCTTGCATCTGCGCAAATAATTCCGTTACATCTTTGTGTTGAAAACGAAACATTTGATGTTCTAGATAATGAGCACACCCTGTTAAATAATGAATATCTTCTTGGTCTTGTCTTTGTTCAATATCAAATCCACCAGCTTGTGTTGCACAAAGAAACAATGATTTCACAAATCCTTCTTTATGAATTAAAATCACGTTTAATCCATTATCCAATTGTTTTTGTATACAATCCATATTGTACATATCATTTCTCCTTTACAACACAATCACTTACTAATAGTAACTTTTTAGCACATTCACTTACATCTTCTTTTGTGACTTTCATAATGCGTTCATTTTTTTCTGATTGTGTTATTCCTTGTTTTAACGCATCTGCAATAAATTGTCTTTCAATATGAGAATACTCCACATCTTGACTTGCCATCAAAGAATCCACTAAATCTTTTTTAGCGCTTTCTAAGTAAAAATCTTCGTAATCTTGATCAATTAATTTTTGAACTTGTTGTTCAATTAAATCATTAACGGCTTCAATGTCTTCTTTTGCACAACCGGCATAGATATAAATCGCTCCATCAAAGCGAATTATACTCGATGCGATTGAGTAACAATAGCTATGTTTTTCGCGAATATTATTAAATAATAGATTAACTGGACATTGTCCTAATATTGAATTTAAAACAAGTAAGCTATAGTATTCATCTTGTTTTGTATCAATTTGTGTTGCGTATACTTTGGCAATATATGATTGTTCAATATCTTTTTCAATCACTTCGTTTTGATATTGAAGCGTTGAATCCAATATTTGATAATTTAAATCAAAGCTATTTAATTGTCTATGCGACACTAAAAATTGATTTAATTTATCATTTGAAATCCCTGTCATATAAATAATCGGCGCAGGTAATGAATTATATAGTTTCTTAACCTGGTCTAATGAAATTTCATCAATTAAATCTAAATAACCAGAAGATGAAATTGAAATAGAATGTGTTGAAGATATATTTTGAAAAGCTTTTAAAATTGATAAAGATGCTGGATCATCTAATTGCGCTAATAATCGATTTCTTAATAAGTATTTACTTTCCATTAATGTTTCTTCACAAAATACAGGATGATCAATAAATTGGTCCATGATTTCAATAAGCGAAGTTACATAACCGTCTTGTTCAATCCAATCTGGGCGTACGAAACGAAATTGATATTGCATCGATAATGTTTTTCCATAAACCGATAATCCAACACTCATTTTAGTTCCATAGTTTTTATTAAAAACATGTGAGATTTCTTCTTTGTTTTGATATTTTTCTGTTTTTGATTGAAGCATATAACACATCAAATTATATGTCGTAATCGTTTCTTTGTTTAAAGGGAGCAAATAACGAAACGATACAATTGTTTGCGTGAATTTATTTTGTTCTAGATATTTCATAAAATTCCTTTCCGCTAGATAAAGGTTATACAATACTTATAATTGTTTGTCAAATCTCAAAAAAAAAGAAGAGTTGTTACACTCTCCTTAAATTGAATTAACCAACGTGAACATATCCAATGAATGCATTTGAACAACTTACAGAAGAAACAACTGTAGTATATCCCATCCATCCACCATGAACTGCTTGTCCATTACCGATATAAATCGCAACGTGTCCACTATAAACACAGATATCACCAGGAACTGGTGTACTTGTTAAAGTACCTAAGCTTAAGTATTCTTCAGGCCAACCATGGAAATTAATACCAACCGCTCTTAATGAGTTTGTTACTAACATTGTACAATCTTGGTTCACTCCAACTTGTGCTAAAGCAGCCGAAGCAATAGCTGAGCTGTTAACACTATAGCTTGGTGTTGAAGGTGTACTTGGTCTTGATGGTGTAGTTGTTGTTGAAGAACTTGATGAACTACTACTATTTGAAGAACTTGAACTACTACTGTTATTATTTTTGCTTGGTGTTGTAGTTGTTTGATTTGAAACTTGGCTATTTGAAGTTGTTTCATTTTTAGAAGCTACACCATCTGAATTAATAGTGTATCCATCTTTTTCAGTATTTGTGATCAACTTACCAGTTTCATCAAAGAAATAAGTTTTTCCATCAATTTCTTTAGAAGTATCTGTTACTGTTTTACCACATTCATCATGATAATACTTGCTATCACCAACTTCTTTCCAACCCGTTACATATGTACCATCAGCTTGGAAATAATATGTTTTACCATCGGTATTTACTTCACCAGTTGACATTTTTCCATCTTCAGCAAAATAATATTTTTCACCATTAATTTCTTGCCAACCCGTTACATAAGAACCATCTTCATTAAAATAATATTTGTAACCACCATCATCTACCCAAGAAGCAGTGACTGGATATCCTTTTTCATCATAATAACTTGTTTTATCTTCATCCCATCCTTGAAGTAATTGTCCCTCATCTTGGAAATTATATGAAGTACCTTGAATGACTGTTTCACCTGTGGCAGCTGTTCCATCTTGTTCGAAGTAGTAAATTCCATTAGGAACGCTTTGCCAACCAAATTGCATTTCACCTTTTGTATTGAAATAATATAAATCTCCGTCGATTTCAGTTAACCCTGTGGCTTCTTTACGATTTGACTCTAAAACGTAATAGCGATCGGCCCCTTCTCCATGCCAACCAGGTTGATTTTCATATGCATATGCTGTTGATAAAACGGGTCCACATGCACATACACATAGAGCGACGGCTAAAGCTTTGCTGTGTTTTTCGATAAAATTCATTAAATCACCTCTCTGAAACATCATAAGGATATCATATTTCGCTTTTTTTTCCAAATTTCGCCCAAATTTTAAGTTTTATAATTTTAAATTATTTTTTAAATTATTTTTATTTTTTCTTTAATATTAAATAATTTAAGTGTAATTATGGAAAATTATGTGATATTGTATTAAAATATATGTGTTCACACTTCGTGAACACATATATTTCTTACATAGTCATCTATTTTTGTAATAAATGCTTTTAATAAAGTAACAATAATCAAACATTCTACTATTAAACAAATGATTCCATATCCCTTTAGAATCAGAATCACATTCGATAAAGATCCTTGTGAAAAACCAATTATTACTGTTAAAATCGACAAAATCAACATGAAAATATAACTTTTTACACAAATAGAAGTGTTTTTACTCTTATAGCTTATTAAATAAATAACAGATAAAAATAAACCTATGTATTCCCATAAACTAATATTTAAAAATACTTTAAAAGTAAATCCTTTATGAGAAATAAAATTAAAAATACAACGTAAAAGTATAGAACTTGTATACAAATTCATCGTATTGGAAAAATCAAGTAAGCTTTCATAATTCGTCAATTTTGATAATTGAAAGAATACCATTATCTGCCAAATATTTTGCCAAATCCAAAACACAATTAAAACTAAACACAGAAATTTCCTTCTATTTTCTTTGGTTGAAAATAAATGATCAATCCAATTGTAGATTTTCAAGGAAATCTTCTCCTTTGATTTGTTCTGTAGAAGACAATCCTGGATAATTCAATTGACGTAATACTTCATAAACGATAATGGCAGCACAATTTGATAAATTCAAACTACGTGCACTACTTACCATTGGAAGGCGCATTCCTCTATCCATATAGTGTTTTAAAATACCTTTATCGATTCCAGTACTTTCTTTTCCTAAAATGACATAGATATCACCTTCACACTTAGTAAAATCAAATTCACTTGGTGCTTTTTTGGCATAACGTGTCATAAAGTAATAATTATCACTTGGATTTTCTTTCACAAATTCATCCCAATTTTTATGAATATGAATTTCTGTATCCTTAATGTAATCCATTCCTGAACGGCGTAAGTGTTTTTCATCCATTGAGAATCCCAATGGCTCAATTAAATGTAAAATACTGTTGGTTGCCATACAAGTTCGAATGATGTTCCCTGTGTTTTGTGGGATTTCTGGTTCAAATAATACAACATGAATCATAGTTCTTTCTCCTTCAAATCTTCTATAAATAATCTAAGTGCTTTTCCACGATGACTAATGGCATTTTTCTTTTCATCACTGACATTAGCTAGAGTGGTTTGATAAGGTGGATAATAAAAAATTGGATCATATCCAAACCCATTTGTACCTACAGGATGTGAATTGATTTCTCCTTCTACTTCTCCTCTATAAGTATGTGCTTCCCCTTGTTCATCAATATAAGCAATGACACAAACATAACGAGCCGTTCTTACTTTTCCTTTAACATTATCAATAATGGCTTGGTTCTTTACTTCATATGTTTGGTCTCCCATCCAACGTGCTGAATAAACACCTGGTTTTTTATCCATGGCATCGACTTCTATTCCCGAGTCATCGCTAATGACAGGTTCATGTAATACATTATATAGAGACATCGCTTTACAAATCGCATTTTCTTCAAATGTTGTTCCATTTTCTTCAATTTCGATTTTTTGATCTAAATCTTTTAGTGATTTTACTTCATATCCCACAAGCATTTCTTTGAATTCTTCTACTTTGTGAGCATTACTAGTCGCAATCCAAATTGTTTTCATTTCGTTCTCCTTTTAAACTCAATCATTATATCACTAATTTAAATATCTGTGATATAATCTTGTCATGGAAAAATTTAAGAACAACAATACATTCAGCTTTGAAATAGAAAAGAAACTCGACAACAATCTAGGACGTGCTGGAATCATTCATACACCACATGGTGATATTAAAACACCTGCTTTTATGTGTGTAGGAACGATTGGTAAAGTCTATTTTGTTTCGATGGATGATTTAAAACAAATCAATGCCCAGGCCATGTTAAGTAATGGCTACCACTTACGTAATAAATCTGAAGAAATTGCCCAAAACAACGGATTGGCCGCATGGTCAGGTTGGGATGGGCCCACTTTAACTGATTCTGGTGGTTTCCAAGTTATGTCTCTTGGTTCTGGTTCTGGAAAAATCGTCAGTATGTCAAAGGAACAAAACGTTGAAAACACCAAAGAAGAAGAGCGTTTAGCCCATGTAACGGAAGAAGGAGTACAATTCACAGATCCTTTTACAGGACAAGAAGATTTTATTGGGCCTGAAGAATCCATGCAGATTCAATGTCGCATCGGCGCTGATATTCATATGGCTTTTGATGAATTAACTTCACTTGCCGATGATTATGAATACAACAAAGAAGCATTGGGACGCACGGAACGATGGGCTGTTCGTTCTTTAGAAGAGCACAAAAAACATTGTTATGATTTAGAGTATTATCAAGCTTTATATGGTGTCATTCAAGGTGGTCGTTGGGAAGATTTAAGAAGAAGCACTTGTAAAAAATTTGCGAAAATGGATTTTGATGGATATGGATTAGGAGGCGCTTTTCTAAAAGAAGATCTATCGGAAATTTTAAGATGGTGCAATGAAGAATTACCAGAAAACAAACCTCGTCACTTGCTTGGTTTATCGCATCCGGATGATATTTTAAATGGAGTAGAAATGGGTGCTGATACTTTTGATTGTGTAGCTCCTACGCGTGAGGGAAGACACGGAAAATTATATACCAAAACTGGTGTCATCAATCTTCAAAAATTCACAGATAGTCCTAACTTAATTGATGATACATGTGATTGTCCAACTTGTCAGGCTGGATATACATTAGGAGAATTAAGAAAGCTTTGGAAATCAAAAGACAAAGAAGAAAAATATAAGTACTTTGAATTGGCTTCTATGCACAATCTTCGTTTTATTATTCGTTTAACTGAAGAAGCTAGACAAGCTGTTATCGATGGTACTTTCTACGAATACAAAGAACGTTTCTTAAAAACGTATTATGGAAATAAAAAAACGGGAGTCAAGTAATTGACTCCTATTTTACACTTTCCAATAATTTTCTAACTAAGTTTTCTTCAACTATATCGTAATCATTTTCATGTGGTTTACTTAAATACGAATAAGAAACACCATTCATTGTGGTTGTGTTATCTTTTAAATATCCTTTACAACTCGAATGAACTTGCCAAATACCCGTTTTTTCCATCATTTCAAGAGCATTATTCGCATTCATTCCACTACCAGCTAATAATTCAATTTGATTTCCATATTGTTCCTGTAAACTTTTTATCAATCCAATTCCATCCATAGCCTTAGCTTGTTGCCCACTCGTTAAAATACGATCCACTTTACATTCTATTAATTGTTCAATAGCTTGAAACGCATCGGGTGTTACATCAAATGCACGATGAAATACAGCTTGTCCATGATAAGAATGAATCAATTCCACCATTTTTCTAGTATTCTCAATATTAATACTTCCATCTTTATTTAAAAAACCAAACGCAATTCCATCAGCTCCATTTTCCAATAATTCCTTAGCTTCATCAAACATTAATTCCGTATCAATTTCATCATAACAAAAACCAGCCGCTCGTGGTCGAACCATACAAATCACAATTAAATTTGTTTGTGCTTTTACTTTTCTTAAAGTAGAAATTGTAGGCGTTAATCCTCCCACACTTAAAGCACTGTTTAGTTCAACTCGTTTTGCACCTGCTCTATAGGCTGCTAGACAATCTTGTAGACTCCCTGCACAAACTTCAATCATTCTTTCCATATCATTCTCCATTAGCGACCCGTACCATGCTTAATGCGTATATTTTTGCATTTGTGATAATATCTTTACGATCCATCCATTCATTTGGATTATGACCAATTCCTTTTTGACCAGGAAAACTAGGTCCAAAAGGAACAATATTAGGCATCAATTTTGCATATGTTCCACCTGTTGTTGTGACAGGAGTCCCATCCATGCCTGTGACTTTTTCATATGTATCTTTTAATGTTTTACATAAAAAGCAATCTTTATCAAACCGTACAGGATCAAAATTAACTACACAATTCAATTCTAATCCATCGACTAATTTCGATGCAACTTGTTGCATGATTTCTTCATTTGAAATACAAGCAGGATAACTTAATGTAAATGAGAATGCCAATTTATTATCTACATTCACTAATTTTCTATTTCTTAATTGCATCATTCCAAATTCTTTATCTTTAATATCTAACCCAAGCTTATTTGCATATTCATCACTTGTTAAGATATACTCATTAATCCATTCATTAAAAACGGCTTGCTTATCATATCCACAAGAAATTTGATAAACACCTCTTCCTCTTTCAGCATAAACAACAGGATACTTACAATCTGGTGTCCATCCCATAATCGGCGGTTTTTTCTTTTTAAGATAGTATTTTAAATCTTCAAAACCTGTTTCTTCATTGGTTCCAAATAAAATCCAAATTGGATGTTTAGTTTTAATTCCTAATTCCTTAATTGCATATAAAGCATACAAATTTGCTAATATAGGACCTTTATTATCTAAAATACCACGTGCGAATATTCTTCCTGTTTCATCTTCATATGCACTAAATGGATCATGATTCCAACCATCGCCAACAGGAACAACATCTAAATGTCCCATAATTCCGATATAGTCATCACCGCATCCATATTTCACAATTCCTACACGATTATCAACATTTTCAGTTTCAAATCCTAAACTAGATGCTAATTCAAGTGTTGCCTCTAGTGCTTGTTGTATCCCTAGACCAAAAGGAGCGTTTTCTGTTGCTTCACTTTGAACACTATTGATTTGTACAATTGATTTGATTCCATCAATCATTTGATTAGAAATTTCATCAATTTTATTTAATATTTTTTCTTCCATATTATTTTCTTACCAAAGGAGCTGTTCTTGTCTTCATATAGTTGTCCATCCATTCTTTCGATGCAACTTCAAAATATTGTTTTCCATCCTCATCAAATTTTACTAAATAAACTGTAGGATCTTCATTTTCAGTCGCTACTGCAAAAGAGAAACCTTCGATATTTGTTGCACAGCCCCATTCACCTTTATTATTCATCGCAATCAAAGACATATCCCCAGCTTTATTTCTTCTTCTTTTTAAATCAGCATCGAATTCTTTTACTGCTTTTTCACACGCTTGTTGTGGATGCATTCCGTCTTTCATCAAACGTACAATTTCATAGGATACGCAACCTTTCATAACGTCTTCACCTAATCCTGTTGCACTTGCTCCACCAACATTTGAATCAACATAGAAGCCTGAACCAGATACTGGAGAATCTCCTACACGTCCAGGATGTTTCATGAATAAGCCGCTTGTACTTGTAGCGCTTGTCATATTTCCTTCACAGTCTAAACAAACCATTCCAACTGTATCGTGTCCAGAATATGGTTTTAATTCTGTATTAGCACTTGTTTCCACAACACGATTGTGATAATGAATTTTAGCTCGTTCTGTTAACATATTTTTGCGTTCAAAACCATGGCGATGCGCATATTTTTCTGCTCCTGCTCCTACTAAGAAGTTATTCACAGGTTCTTTTGATAGCTTGCGGGCAATACTAACTGGATTAGCAAAGTCTTTAATTCCACCGACACAGCCAAGATCTAATGTTGTTCCATCCATAAAAGCTGCATCTAGTTCAACTTCCATTTCTTCGTTAGGAAGCCCCCCATATCCAACGCTTTTATAGTATTCAAAATCTTCTACAGCTTTAACAGCTGTTTCAATTGCATCTCCAGCACTACTTCCTTCCTTAAGCATTTTATCTGCTTCTGTAATCCCTTCAAGGGCCATCCTCCAAGTTGCGATAATTCCGTACATTATTTTTCTCCTTTTCCTAAAAAAAAGATGAAAGGGTTTTACCCTTTCATCAATTAGTGAAAGCAAACCTCTTCTTTAAGTTTACTTGTATCTTTTTTATTCACTAGTGCTTGCGTTAATTTACACATATTACGCAATGCTTCATTTAATCCTGTTCCACCTTTTTTAGGTGTTTTTACAATATAAATATCATTTTTAAATGCTTCAATCGTTTGTTCATTTTCTTGTGACATTGCCGCAATTACAGGAATGTCTGTATGATCTTGAATACTTTTTGCGACATCGGCACACATTTCTGAAAACTCTACATAGTTAAATGATGGACCACACATCACGGCATCTGGTCCTAATTTCTTTACCATTGCCGTTAACTTTCTAACTACTTCTGTTTGGTTTTCTTTGTAGTAACCATTTCCACAATATAAACAAGCTACACATTTGGCATCAATTTCTTTTAAAAATTGTTCCATCATGACAGCAGGTCCAACTGGTTCTTTTTTAGCAGCTAATGGAATCATTTTGTCATCTTTTGTTCCTGCTCCAGCTTGAATCTGGTCATAGATCATAATCACTTTTAACATATAGTCTACTTCCTAAAGATCGTCAAAACTTAGATTATCTAAATCAATGTCGTCTTCATCATCTTGTGCATTAGCAGCCATTTCTTCGTCTTTTAGATATTGTTTATCGATGATTTTGATAAATGGCATGTAAATGAATACACCTAAAATCAATAATAAACCTTGGAATAAGGCTCCCACCCAGTTTGTCGCAAGTAAACCTGAAATAATTACTGGTGTTGTCCATGGAATATTGATTCCATTACATGGAGGGAATAATCCTACTTTCATTGCGAAGTATGATAATATGATATTAATTGTAGGAACCAAAATAAATGGTACCAAAATCGTTGGATTTAATACGATTGGTAAACCAAATACAATTGGTTCGTTAATTCCAAAGATTCCTGGAACCAAAGATAACTTACCAAGTTCTTTGATTCGTTTTGATTTACAGAATAATAACATAGCAATTAATAATGATAAAGTTGAACCACATCCACCAAATGTTGCGAACAAATCTTGGAATTGTTGTGAAATGATGTGGGCTCCATTGGCAACTGTATAACCAGCAGCTCCTACTTCACGATATAAATCTAAGTTTTCTAGTGCTAATGTTTGAAGAATTGGGTTGAATACCGCACCAACAACAGATCCACCATTGACACCAAAGAACCAGAATAAATGTAAGAAAATATAGGCAATAATCATTGCTCCTAATGTATCTCCAAGTCCTAATAAAGGTGTTTGTAAGAATGTAAAGATGAATTCAAATGCATTTGTTCCGCAAGCTACGAAAATTGTATTCACTAAGAAGAAAATTGTCATTACAACTCCTGCTGGAATTAAGGCCGCAAAAGATTGAACAACTGTAGGTGGAACACCTGCAGGCATTTTAATAACCCAACCTTTTTTCTCAACCCATGCATAAATGTGTACAGAAACAAGAGCACAAATAATACCAACAAAAATACCTTTAGCACCAAGCCATCCTAAGCTTACACCACTTACTGTTCCTGTTAATCCTTCGGCAACTTCAACAGCAGCTCCAGATGCATCAAATAAACCTCTAATTTTTCCTGTTACTTCATATGGCATTAAGATGAACCAAGACATCAATGATACTGCTGCACCAAAGATTCCTGATGTTTTTAATTGTTTTGCGAAAGAATATCCGATTCCCATTGTTGCGAAAATTGCCATTATTGTAAATGTCGCATCACTTTGTTTTCCTAATAAGGCCGCAAACGATGTATTTCCCACTTGTAATCCTTCAATAAAATTAGTCCATGCTGGAATTGGGAAGTTAGCCAATAATAAGAAAATTGATCCTACGATTAATAATGGTGTTGATACTAAGAAACCATCACGAATCGCAATTAAATATTTGTTGCGTCCAATAGCTTCCGCCATAGGCGTTAGCCATTGCTCAAGTTTATTCATCATATAATTTCACTCTCCTAAATTTTAATTATTTTTTTGTTTGTTTAATCAATTTGATTGCAGTTTTTAATACTTTTTCGCCAGCCATCATTCCATAATCACCTGCGTCAATTACTGCAATTGGAATACCTGTACTTCCAAATTGTTTAACTGTTTCGTCATACATGTATTTTACTTGTGGTCCTAATAAAATACAGTCTGGTCGATCGTTTTGAATAATTTCTGCAAGTTTATTATGTGGATGTGCTTTTACGCAAATTGGTAAATTATGCGCATCGGCTGCTTCTTGCATCTTGCTTGCTAGCATACTTGTTGACATACCAGCACTACAGAATAGATAAATTTTTTTCATTGCCTTGTCCTCCTAAATTTAGTATATCGAATGAACATTTATTTTTTTTGTCTTCGTACTTCCTAACTATAGGAAATTATTTCTGTCTTGCTTCTAAGGCAACGATTCTTTTATAACTATCAATTAATTCCAAAGCCATTACTTTTGCCATTTCAGCACCCATCAATTGATCTTCTGAGTGTACTAACAATAAAGTTGTTGTAACAGATTCTCCATTTGCTTCTTTAGTAATCATATCCGCATGAGCAGTATGACCTTGTACAAAAAAATCGTCTCCTTCTTTAATTTTTTCTTGAGCTAGATCAAAGTTTCCATTTTTTGCTTCCTTAATTGCTTCAATATAAGAACTCTTTGCCATCCCTACATTCGAAATAATTTGAAAGCATGTCAATTCTAAATTTTCCATTTTCTTCTCCTTTTTATTTATTATTTGTACAAAGATCCACAGATGTCTTTGCTAAATAATCATGAATCATGCGATGACTCGCTGTTAACATACATAAAGCTGCACTAACAATACTAAATGCTAATCCCACATACATTAAAATCCCTGTAAAATTCAAATGCGTCAATATAGATAATGCATCTCTTAATAATCCTGAAATATTGTAAAACGCTCCTTCTAAAATCATAATTCCTAATACTTCTCTTATAATTAGTGTTCCTAATCCAAGCTTAGAACCATCCATTTTCACAATCTTAAATCCCATCATTCGTTTTCCAAGTGTTTGTCCTGGATAAATTTTCCATGGAATAATCACATAATAGAAAATAGCACACGCAAAAGCTAACAAGGCACATACCAATGCCATTTGTGTTGAAATACCATCTTGAATCATCCACAAATTAATTTCCGACATTGCTTCTAAATCATGTTTCTGTGACATCCAAATCATGCACAATGGAAAAGTCATAAATAGGGCTCCTACAAACCAATCCACTAAATATGCCACAAAGCGTTTACTTGAATTTACGGTTCCTGGATTTTTCCCCATCCATATTTTTAACTTTAAATATAAATTCATTTTATCCCTCCAAAATTTGTCTTATAAATTCATCATATGAACTAACATTTAATAACTTATTCATTCTTCCTGAATCTGAAACAACTTGGCTTAGCCAATCAAAAAAGGTACTCAATAATTTACGATCTTCATCTTTAATAGCTAATAGCACAACTAAGCGAACTTGAAATTCACCCCATTCAATGGGTTCATTTAAAATAGCTATTGAAATACAAGATTTTTTCGCATCCATATTTAAAGCATGTGGTAAAGCAAATCCATAGTTAAAAGACGTTGATGAAATTTTTTCTCTTTTAAAAACACTTTTTTCAAAAGAATCATCAATATATCCTGCTTTTTCTAATCCTTTACACATAAAAGAAATTAATTCACTTGCTTCTTTTGTTATATTTGCATAAAAAAATTCTGGTCTTATTAAATCCAATAATTTTGTTTCAAATTCCTTACGTGACTTTCTTTTATCTAATTCATTTAATGCTTGAAATATCTGACTTTCATCTTCATTATCGATAAATAAAGAAACCTGTACTGTTAAAATATTTAAACGATGTTTTAAAGGTAAAGTTGTTAAAATAAGATCTGGATTTAACTCCTTTACTTTTTCTTCTTCAAACATCTTAACTTGTCCAATTATTTCCATACGATCTTTAAATCGTGATGTTATTTTTTGTATACAATAATTATTTAAAGCTTGATCATTAACAGACACCATCAAAACACGATACTTTTGAACGGTATTGCTTTTTTCATATGCACTTCCAAAATGTAATGAAAAGAAACCAATTTCATTTTCACTGATTTCTAATCCCGTTTGTTTTTTTAGACAACGAGCTGCCTTAATTCCTAATTCAAAAATTAGAGGATATTTTCTTTTAATTTCCGGTAAATATACATTTTGTGCTTCTGTTCCATATAATTTTCTATTTATCAATGACCTCAAATGCATCTTTAACCCCGTAATCAAATCAAAATCTGTACGAAAATCAATCGCATATGTTTCATAGATTTCATCCAACATAGTATGAATCAAAGCAGAAATTGACATTTCTTTACCATTAATTTCAATGATATCGCTTGTATATTCTTCACTGCGATTTCCCATCAGTAATAAAGCTAAAGAATATATTTCATCATCTACGAGTTTTATACAAAGATGTTTCGATAACTCAACATAAAAATCCGAAGCAACTTGGTATTCTAAATTATTTAAAATTTTCTCATCTACCTTAATTCCTTCTACATAATTATGATGAAGCATTCTTTGAACAGATACTCCTATGTGCATTAATAACATTGGCATAGATGTATCTTTTATTGAAATATCGTATTTCGAAACACTTTGCTCAAATATATCTTTCACCATTAATAAGTCAAAATCTTTATAAAGTGAAACCATATTATTTAGATTTAAGAAATTTCCTTTGGTTTCTTTAGTTAAAAGATCTTTATATAACTTTCGTTTACTTTGTTCATCACCAACCAAAGAAATAAAGTTTTTAGAACGATGAATTTTCAATCCATCATAGGGTTCTATCATTTTACGTATCTTTTTCAAATCGTTATCAATTGTATATCCACTAATAAAAACTTGATCTTGTAAATCCATCAAATTAATTTCTTTTTGATCAAACAATAACTTTTGTATGATATAGACACATCGTTCTTCTGGCGTTTGTGGAATACAAGATTGTATTTCACTTGGTAAACTTGACAATACTTCTTGACAAATTCGATATCCATTTTTAACGCTTGATTCAATCAAAGTTTTTTCATAAAAGCGATTTATTGTATCTATATCACTTCGAATCGTACGATCGGAAACTCCCATCAACTGTGCTATTTCTTTGCCTGTCATCCAACATTTTGAATTATCTAATAATTTAATTATCTTTTCTTGTCTTTTATTCAACATGTCCATCTCCAAACATATTCCATTTTACCGCTTTTTTTTCTGATTTTTTTCAAACAATTTCCTAGCTCTAGGAAATGCATGTAAAGTTTTTTTATTCCTAGCTAGTGGAAATCTGACTATGTAGAATTTTCTTTTTATTTTTCATAAACTAAATGCGGTGATTTTATGAAACAAAAATTAAAACAAATAAAAAAAAATAAAGTCTCACGATTGATTTTATCAATCACAATGATTGTGGCTAGTTCTTTTTTACAAGTCTATGTGATTAAAGTATTTATGAATCCATGTAATTTATTATCAAGTGGATTTACGGGCGTTGCCATCTTAATCAACAAGATAACAAATTTATTTGGAATCCAATTTTCTATATCACTAGGCATCCTATTGTTAAATGTCCCCGCTGCTTTATTATGTTTTAAAAGTGTATCCAAACGTTTTGTATTTTTAAGCTGCCTACAATTTACTCTTACATCGATTTTCTTAAAAACGCTGAAATTTGAACCTTTTTTTGATGATCGTACTCTGAATGTATTATTTGGTGGATTTCTTTATGGATTATGTACTGTATTGGCTTTAAAGTCAGGTGGTTCTACGGGTGGAACTGATTTCATTTCTTTATATATTTCCAATAAAATTCAAAAAAGTACTTGGAATTATGTATTTTTATTTAATTGCTCCATGCTTATTATCTTTGGATTGTTTTTTGGATGGGTCAATGCCGGTTATTCAATTGTATTTCAATTAATTTCTACACGCACAATATCTAATTTTCATCACCGTTATGCCCAAGTCACCATTGAAGTAACAACCGATGATCCAGATACAATTACAAATGTTTTTATCAAAAATTGTAAACATGGAATGAGTGTTGTTCAAGCTTATGGAGCCTATTCAAAGGAGACATTCTATATTTGTAAATCTGTCATTTCAAGTTACGAAGAAAGTGATATCATTGAAAGCATTAAAGAAGTAAAACCAAATGTTATCATAAATACTTATAAAACAGATAACTTTTATGGTAATTTTTACTGGAAACCCATTGAATAAAAAAAAACATGGATTAATATAATCAATCCATGTTTTCATATTATTTTTGAATAAATCCAAATAAATGATCTGGTCTTTTTTCCATTTCATCTAAAATGATTAATTCTTCATCAGGAATGGTTCCAACCAAATTTCTTCTTCCATCGTTTTCGATTGGTTGCAGAATAATTTCACATTCTCCACGATAATGAGCAAGATTATCATTCACAATCACTACATCTCCTCTTTCAAATGTTGGCTTGTCACATTTGCGATATGGAATGCTTGTTTCTTTATAATCCATTCTTGGCCAACTTGAACGAATCATATAATCTGATGCATCACTTCTTCCTGTATGTGAATAATTAAATAAAACTTTCATCTCTTCTTCATTAATTCCATCAACTAAATCGATAGAAACAGTTGTTTTATTTAAATCAATTTCACTCATTGTTTTTAATTCATCTTCTGTCGCATACGCATTTCCAATTAAGATGTCATCAATTAATTCCATAGAAACCATGTGTCTTGCTTGTACATCAATTGGAAGATTACGATGCATTTCAAGCGTTGGAAGACCATCAAATACTGGCCAAGGACCATATGTATTTTCATTATGACTTGTCACAAAAGCAGCTGTGTGCAATCCTGATTCTTTCCAAAGTTTATTGAAATTTTCAAAAGTTTTAAGTCCTAGTCCCGTATAAGTTTCTGGATAAAAATTATGACAAATGATTACATTATTAGGATCTGCTCCATGACGAATAAGACCAGCGACATCGCTATCCATGCTTCCATTACGTTCAATTTTAATTCCATATGGATTACGTGTAATGATAGTATCTAGACGGTCATCAAAATGTCCATCCAAGCGAATTATATCAAATCCCATTTCCTTAAAAATAGAAACATCTTCTGGTGTTGCTCCCAAATGCTCAAAAACAAAAGGAGCTGTATCACAAGCTACTTCAAATCCTAATTCATGAGCCTTTGTACAAAATGCTGTGAACTCTTTCACAATTTCTTCTTTTGGTTTGTTTACTGATAATAAACAAGTAAAAATTCTTTTAAAACCATATTTTGCGGCTAATTCCATATACGCAAAATCTTTTTCTACCGTAGAATGTTCTGGGTAGACTGAAATACCTAGTTTATGCATGATATTACCTCCATATTCAGTATAACAAACTCCCAAATTTACAAACTTAATCTTCTTTCCTATAACAAGGAAATAATTATCCAATAAAAAAAGGGCTAAATACCCTTCTTCTTGATTACAAATAGTTCAACGAACAATACCAATAAACCAGTACCAAATGTTAATAATAAACTTTGTGTGATTCCCGCAACTACATATCCAAATACACAAGCTACTGCTACAACTAAAGCATATGGAAGCTGAGTCGATACATGGTTTACGTGGTTACATTGTGCTCCTGCACTTGCCATAATGGTTGTATCAGAAATCGGAGAAATATGATCTCCGCATACAGCTCCAGCTAAAATCGAAGCAATACTAATTACTAACATTGGATCCGTTGATGTAAAGACTTCTGTTGCGATAGGAATTAATATCGCAAATGTTCCCCATGATGTACCTGTTGAAAAGGCAAGACCAGCCGCAATCACAAATAACACCGGTGGTAATACAAACAATGGAATGTTATAGGCATGTAACATGCTTTGAACAAATACACCCGCTTCTAGTTGAACAGATACAAAAGATCCTAGTGTCCACGCTAGTGTTAAAATTGTCATAGCAGGAACCATCATTTTGAATCCTTGCGGAATGCATTGAGCAAAGTCATTATAAGTAATAACTCTTCTTGGCATGTATAAAACAAACATAAAAATCAATGTAAAGAAAGAACCTAATACTAAACCAAAGGATGCATCACAATTAGAGAACGCTTCTACAAAAGGAACTCCATCAAAGAATCCACCTGTATAAACCATACATAAAATACAACTAAAGATTAAGAATAAAACTGGTAATACTAAATCATAAACTTTACCCTTTGTGGATACTTCCATTTCTTGTGCATCGGCATAGTCACATTTACCATTGAAAACATCTCCGTTTTCAGCAGAAATCTCATGTTCTTTCATATCTTTAATATTGATATCAAAGAAAATAACACAAAGAACCATAACGATTGTTAATAGGGCATATAAATTAAATGGAATGGTTGATAAAAATAATGAAAAACCATCTCCACTTGTATAACCTGTAACCGCTGCAGCCCATGAAGAAATAGGTGCAATGATACAAATTGGTGCAGCTGTGGCATCAATAATATAGGCAAGTTTAGCACGTGAAATTTTAAATTTATCACAAATATCACGCATTACCGATCCAACTGTTAAACAATTGAAATAATCATCCACAAAAATTAAACAACCCAATCCAAAAGACGACAATAACGCTGTTTTCTTATTTTTAATATGTGATGTAGCCCAGTTTCCATACGCCTGTGAACCACCTGCACGTGTCATTAAGGCCACAATGATTCCTAGAAACACCAAAAACAATAGAATACCAATATTCCATTCGCTCGACAACTTCTCAATCATGACTTCAAATATCGAAACAAATGCCTTAAATAGATTAAAATTATTAAATAATAAAGCTCCAATCAAAATTCCTAAAAACAAAGATATATAAACTTCTTTTGTCACCAATGCTAGTACAATAGCAACAATAGCTGGCAATAAAGACCAAACGGTTCCAATAAAATTCATAATAATTCCTCCGCTTTTCATATTAACAAGACAACCAAATATTTGCAACTTCCAAAAAAAAGCATTACTATGTAATTCTTAAGAAAGGAAAAAATATGCTTACTAAATTTAATATAGAAAATTTCGATGTGATATATCAATTAATGGAAGAAAGTTTTCCTATCGATGAAAGAAGAAGCTATGACAAACAAAAAAATTTATTATCAAACCCATATTATTCTATTTATGGAATACAAGATAAAGAAAACATTGTTTGTTTCTTAGCCATCTGGGAATTCTCTAATTTTGTCTTTATTGAACACTTTGCGACCAATCCTAAATATCGAAACCAAGGTATTGGTGCTAAAGCATTGAAGGAATGCACTCAATTGATACATAAACCATTTTGTTTAGAAGTTGAATTACCTGATAATGAATTAGCTATGCGTCGTATTCATTTTTATCAACGAAATGATTTTTGTTTGAATGACTATGACTACATGCAACCTTCTTATGAACCCAATCAAGAGGCCATTCCTCTTAAAATTATGACCTTACATCAATCTATTTCTAAAGAACAATTCCAATTCATTAAAAATATCCTATATAAAGAAGTCTATAACATTAAATAAGAGAAGTTTTTAAGCTTCTCTTACATTTTTGTCTTAACAACTTCAGCAAGTCCTCCTAATGAACTTTCTTTTAATTCAATTGGAAGTTGTTTTCCTGTTAAATTCATAGTTTGAACAACCATATCGAAACTAACGCGATTTCTTCTTACATTTCGCAAATACTTAGCTAAACGAGCAGCGTCAATGCTTCTTTGCGCTGCTACAGCATTTCTTTCAATACAAGGAATCATGACATATCCACCCACAGGATCACAAGTTAATCCTAAATGGTGTTCTAAACCAATTTCAGCTGCACATTCAATTTGTTCATTCGTTTGTGTTTGACAATATCCAATCATAGCAGCGCCCATTGAACAAGCTGCTCCAATTTCAGCTTGGCATCCAGCTTTAGCACCTGATATCGTTGCATTTTCTTGAATCAATAAACCAATTAAACCCGCTACTTTTAATCCTTCTAAAATCGTTTTTTTAGGATATTTTAAATCATTATAATAATGATAAACTAAAGCGGCGATGACTCCACAACTCCCCATTGTAGGTGCTGTCACAACTTCATATCCACTCGCATTTTGTTCACTTGTCGCATATGCGTAACAAGCCAATAATAATGCATTACGATCCACTACATCATCACAATTCATAGCCGATTGATGTAACGCATTGGCAACTCGTTCCATTTTTAAACTACCCGGTAATATTCCCGTTGTGTGGAGTCCTTGTTCAACGCTATGAATCATAGCTTGAAATATTGTTTCCATATAATCATCGAAGTCTTCTTTTTCAAAGTGATTAATATATTCATTTAAACGAATATGATGAATACGACAATATTCTTGGATTTCATCCATAGTAGAATGTGGATAAATATCTTCTTTTTCCGAATTCTTTTTACCGTCTATTTCAATTTGTCCACCACCAATGGAAACAAAAATATGACTTGCGACTTTTTCTTGATTTTTAAACGCCGTAATAATCATTGTATTAGGATGAGAACACGTTGTTTTATAATCAAAATGAATTTCACATTTATTCGATAAAGTTTTATTTATAATATAATCCGTTAAATGCCCTTTACCCGTTAAAGCCAATGAACCATATAATGTCACATCATAAAAATCAGCATCATAGTGTTCTAACATATATTCACATGCCTTCATGGGTCCAAATGTATGAGAACTACTTGGTCCTGGGCCTATCTTAAATATTTCTCTAATTGAATACATAAATTACTCCTTTGTACATAATATATATACAATCTATTGTGATTATACAGAAAACTTACCCTTTCAACAAGAAAGATTTGTATTTTTAACACAATTTACATATTATGAATATAAATGATAAACACTTGTTTATATAGTGTAGGAGGCTTTTTAAGTAATTAAAAATGTTGCTAAATGTGATTAAAAATATTTAAATATACTCGTGGAGGTATTTGTATGAACACATCAAACATCACAAATTATAAACCAAAAGATTTTGCTGAATTATTAGGCGTTTCAGTCAAAACATTACAACGTTGTGACAGAGAATGTACCTTAAAAGCAAATCGTACTCCAACTAATAGACGTTATTACACTTATGACCAATACCGTCAATTC
>JAQYFP010000174.1 GCA_028723085.1 Erysipelotrichaceae bacterium
TATTTTTCTCTTTCATTTTCATTGATGTCCAATAAATCACACACTTTATCAAAACTTTCAGTAAAAGATGACATCAATTTTTTAATTGTTTTGAGTGTCGCAATTTCAATACCTTCACTACGACCAATATCTATTCCTTCAGATCGACCAATATCGATTCCTTCACTTAGACCGATATTGATTCCTTCACTACGACCAATATCAATTCCTTGACTAATTCCTTTTTCTAAGACAAATTCATGGTAATTACACATCTTGCTTACCTCCTGTTCATCTATGTCCATAATACCATATTTTCTAAGGTTGTTCACATACGCTGCATTTAATCGTTCATCAATTAATTCTTTTGTCATAACTTGAATGGGATGATTAGAATCTGGGTCGTAATACACAAAGATGATATTTCCTTTTTGGGCATATTCTATTTCTATTCCTTGTCCGTTATCAATTGATTTTGTTGAATTTTCAATTAATGAAATTCCTTTATGACTTTTCTTATGCTTCAATACGATCCAAATCGAATAACACTTATAGATTTTGTCATAATATGGATTCTTGTAGTATAGTCCATATTGATTGGCAACGAGTAAACTCGCATAGTGTGTGGCTCTTGATTCTAATTTGTATTCTAAATTGTCTTTTGCTTGTAATTCAATATCAATTAAAATGTATTCATCTTTAGTGGGATGCTTGACTTTGAATAACAAATCAAATACAGCTGTTCCATTGAATTTAAATTCTTTATCCAATCCCTGTAGTCGATTTCCTTTTTCTTCAAATAAAGAAATAATTTCATTAAGTTCTAAGTCTTTATATTCAGGAATTAAGTATTTTAAGTACCGTGCTACAACACCTTTATACGTATTCAGTATTTTTCCAAATGTATCTAGTTGTTCTTGTGCATACTTTAATTCATTCATCTTTTTTGCACCTCTTATTATATAATTCGAAAAAAATAGGAAAATGTAAAAATTTATTTTTAAAAAATATTGTTTCTTACCCAAGAATATAAATATGTCCCTTTTGTATTTTGAAATACAAATCTATAATGTGTTAGTAGGAGTTAACAAAATGGAAAATACAGGTTCAAGAGTATTAATTGAAACAGTGGTTAAAAAGAGTATTCAAGAAGCAAAAGTAGATCCTGAGCGTCAGGTTCGTAAGATTGTGGATTTTGCGTTAGAACACAGCAATACCCAGAATAAGAAGCATTTCTTCCAAGTGGCTCATGATATGTTGAAACAAGAGAATTGTCCGTATTATGTGCTTTTAAAGGATACGATTTCTTATGTAGATGCGGATCGTATTTTAAAGTTTGGAATGAATCTTGGTTATAATAGTTGTGTTTATGGTATGAAACAGCTTCATGAAAAGGAACAAGAACAACATACTTGGCTTCCTTGGATGATTCCTTTTAAAGTGAATGATGATTTTATTTCCCATATGGAATCAATAAAAAAAGTAATTGAAGAAGGAAAGAAAACAGGAATTTATACTTATGCATTTGATGTAGGTGAGTATTTTGATGTAGTTGTGCCTTTTATTCAAGACAATGAAGACTGTGCTTTTTTCTTAATTTGTGATTCAAACAAAATCACAACTAAGTTTTTAGATGAATTAGCGTATTTAAAAAATATCATGGTTGTATTGGCTTATAATGAACAAGAACAAGGAATTAGAGAATTACGTGATATGGGTATTCCTTATTCTATTTATTTAAAGTATTCACAAGCAGATTTAGAAAACATTCAAAACGGGGATTTCTTTATGAGTGCCCAACAAGCAAGTCCTTTTTTTACTTTTTTAATTCCAAGTGATGATTGTTTACAATCCGTTCAAGAAAAGGTTTATAACTGTGTAATAGAAGCTCGTAATAAGGGATTATATCATACGATTCCATTTGAATTTATGAAAGATAGTTCTTTAATTGATTTAGCTATTTCAGATGGATTGTATTCGCATACGAATGTAGATTATTATTCATTTAAGTAAAAAAAGAGGCTGTAACAGTTAAATAGCCTGTACAAAAAAGGATAGCTGACTCAATTACTTGAGCTGCTATCCTTTTTATGTGGTAAAATATGTGTATGCTAAAAAACATAATTAACCAAACAAATTATAAGACATATA
>JAQYFP010000175.1 GCA_028723085.1 Erysipelotrichaceae bacterium
ATGAGAAAAATTCCAATGAGAAAATGTGTTGTTACACAAGAAAGATATCCAAAGAAAGAATTGATTCGTATTGTAAGAACGCCTGAACAAGAAGTAGTCGTTGATACTACGGGAAAAAGAAATGGACATGGAGCTTATTTAAAATTAAATAAACAAACAGTTATTCTTGCTCAGAAAAATCATGCCTTAGATCGTGCATTGGAATGCGAAATTCCTGCTAGTATTTATGAACAATTAATGGAGCTATGTAGTGAATAGATTTGTTAATATTTGTCAAATGGCATTTAAGGCTGGTAAAGTGAGTTTTGGGAGTACTCTTATACCTTCAATTCAAGACAATGAAGCAAAACTTGTAATTTATTCAAGCAAATGTGGTCAAAATCGAAAAAAGAAATTAAATGATAAATGTAACTTTTATCATGTTGAATGTGTCGAAATTAATGAATTGATTTTTAACGAGATAACGCAAAAAAACATTCAGTCATTTTCAATAACTGATAGTGGTTTTGCAAGATCAATTATGAATGAAATGAAAGGATAGGTGGTTTAGATGGCTCAACAACAAAATCGTAACAATAACAACAAAAACAAGAAATATAAAGGAAAGCCTCAAAAAAATAATCATGCACCTAACAGTGTAAAACACGAGGAAGTTAAAAAGATTAAATATAGTGAGGCATTAACAGTTGGTCAATTAGCCGATTTAATGCATAAGAAGAGCTCAGATATCATTAAATTCTTATTTATGATGGGGAATATGTCTACTATCAATACTGTTTTAACAGATGAAGATATTGAATTAATTTGTATGGAATTTGGTATTGAAGTAGAAAAAGAAGTTGTAATCGATGAAGATAACATCGAAGAACAAATTGAAACTATGCAGGAAGATGAAACAAAAATGGTTTCTCGTCCTCCTATTATTACAATCATGGGACACGTTGACCATGGTAAAACAACTTTATTGGATACAATTCGTAAAACAAATGTCACTAGTGGTGAATTTGGTGGTATTACACAACATATCGGGGCATACCAAGTTAGTGTAAAAGGAAAGAAAGTAACTTTCTTAGATACGCCAGGACATGAAGCTTTTACAGCAATGCGAGCTCGTGGAGCACAAATTACGGATATTGTTATTATCGTTGTAGCTGCTGATGATGGTGTAATGCCACAAACAAAAGAAGCAATTGACCATGCCAAAGCAGCCGGTGTTCCAATTGTAGTAGCAATTAATAAAATTGATAAACCAGGAGCTAATTTAGATCGTATTTATGCTGAAATGGCAGAAAACGGTGTAATGCCTGAAGAATGGGGTGGAGAAACAATTTTTGTTCCTATCTCAGCTAAAACAGGACAAGGAGTTTCTGATTTATTAGAAACAATTCTTTTAGTTGCTGAAATGCAAGAATTAAAAGCTAATCCAGATCAATTAGCAAGTGGTACAGTAGTTGAAGCAAAACTTGACAAAGGACGTGGCCCTGTTGCAACTTTATTAGTTCAACGTGGAACACTTAAATTTGGAGACAACATTGTAGTTGGTACAAGTTATGGACGTGTACGTAAGATATTAAATGATCGCGGAATGGAAATTAAATCAGCTAAGCCAAGTACTCCAGTTGAAATTATTGGATTAAATGAAGTCCCAAGAGCTGGGGATGTATTTATGGCTTATGATTCATATAAGAAAGCGCAAGAGATTGCTTCTCATCGTTTAGAAAAACAAATTTTAAAAGAAAGAAATCAAACAAGCGCAATGTCATTAGAAGACTTAGCACGTAAAATTGATCAAGGTGAAATGCAAGAAATTAATGTCTTAATTAAAGCCGATGTTCAAGGTTCTGCAGAAGCTCTAAAAGCATCTATTGAAAAATTAGAAGTAGGAAATGTTCGTGTTAATGTTATTCGTTCTACTGTAGGAACTATTACAGAATCAGATATCATGTTAGCTATGGCTAGTCATGCTATCATTTATGGATTCAATATTCGTCCAAATGCTGCTATTCGTAAGAAAGCTGAAGAAGAAGGCGTTGAAATTCGTTTACATAACATTATTTACAAAGCTCTAGAAGAATTAGAATCAGCTATGAAAGGTTTACTAGCTCCAGTTTATGAAGAAGTTGTCATTGTTCAAGCAGAAGTTCGTCAAACTTATAAAGTGTCTAAAGTTGGTACAATTGCTGGTTGTATGGTTACTTATGGTGTTGCTAAACGTGACAGTAAAGTTCGTTTAATTCGTGATGGAATCGTTATTTACACTGGACAATTAGGTTCATTGAGACGATTTGAAAACGATGTTAAAGAAGTAAATAATGGTTTTGAATGTGGTATGACTATTGCTAATTTCAATGATATTAAAGTTGATGATATTATTGAAATGTATGAAGATCAGGAAGTATAAATATGTCATTTAAACAAGAAAGAATGGATATGATTTTACATCGTGAAATTTCAAAGATTCTTCAATTTGAAATTAAAGATCCTAAATTAGGTTTTGTTACAGTCACAGATGTTCAATGTACAAATGATTTAAGTATTGCCAAAGTGTATGTAACATTTTTAGGTAAACAAGAAAGAAACGATGCTGGAATGCGTATCTTACAAAAATCAAAAGGGTATATACGTTCTTTATTAGCTAAAAGAATTAAAATTCGTAAAATGCCTGATTTGATTTTTATTCAAGATACAAGTTTACAACAAGGAAATAAAATTGAATCTATTTTAAAAGATATTGAAAATAAAGGATAGAGTAAAGCCGTGTAAAATAACTACGCGGCTTTTTTGTTATTGGTTTTGTAATGCAGATGAGAGTGTAATATAAACCGTGTAAGTTGAGAGCGTACGGATCAACTTCACGGTTTTTATTATTATCTATGCTATGATATAGGAGAAAAAAGGAAATGAATGAAATGGCAAGACAAAAAAGAGACCCTAAGGCTGTGGCACT
>JAQYFP010000176.1 GCA_028723085.1 Erysipelotrichaceae bacterium
AGTGTATTTCAGAGCTGATTTTTATGTCAAAACCCCAGTTAACCACCCCGGTTAACTTTGGAAAAATTGGAAACCCCGGTTAATGACCCCGGTGTTGACCCCACTTAACTTTGGAAAAACCCCGGTTAACTTTGGTTACCCTGTTTTCTTTATCATATGTTCTTTAAATGTTTTACTTGCGATATTTAATTGTATCGTTGTATCCTCTAATAACACAATATCGCGTTTAAACTTTAAATTGGAAACTTGTTTTACCAATCCTTTTTCCAAATCCTCTTGTACTATAAAATCCGGTACAAAACCAATTCCTAGATTCATCTTAATCATCGGCAATATCTGATCAGCTGTAGCTACTTCAATATCCGGTTTCCATTCCAATCCATCGGATGAAAAAATCTGTTCATATAATTCATATGTCTTAGCATGTCTTCCTAAGCTAATAATAGGATAAGACAATATATCTTTCATTTCCATGTTTTGATGACAATCAAAATCACAAGAGGCAACCAATATTTCTTCAAAAGATTTTAATGTTCTTGTTTTAAAATTAAAAGGCGCTGATAAAGGCGTTGTGACCAAGGCAAAGTCTGCCATTCCTTTTTTAAGCGATTCAATTGCCTGCGTACAAGACTCATTACTAATCATAAAATGAATGTTAGGATATTTCTTTCGAAAATTTAGTAAACAAGACAACAAGACCCCATGCATTCCAATTTCTGTGGTACTAATACGAATCGTTCCTGTTTGAAGTTGACGGGCACTACTTAATTGTTGTTCAGCTTCCTGAAGTTGATTATACGCAATGGTAACATGTTCAAATAATTGTTCCCCTTCTGGCGTTAAGGAAATTCCTTTATTTGAACGGTTCATCAATTTACAACCTAGTTGTTGTTCGAGTTTATTCATAAACTTTGTGATATTGGGCTGATTACTATGTAATATTTTAGCCGCCTGCGAAATGCTTTTATATTTCGCTACATAGTAAAAAATCCGATAATAATCATAACTTACATTATTCATATTCTAATAACGCCACATTTTCAAGTCCCGTTGTTTGACAGAACATATCAACAGGTTGAATCTTTTTACATCGATATCCTTGTTCTTTAAAGATATTCAAATCACGACACAGACTATCTGGACTACAAGACACATAAATGATTTTTTGTGGTTTCAAAGTCACAATGTCTTCGATTCCTTGTTTAGTCATTCCCTTACGAGGTGGATCCACAAATAAAACATCAATGTTTTCATTACGATGTTCATGGGCAAAGACACTGGCATCTTGGCATACAAACTGACAATTGGTTATATGATTGATTTCTTTATTCACATTGGCATTATCAACGGCTTCTTGTACAATTTCGACTCCTGTTACTTCTTTAACATAATCAGAAATAGCTAGAGCTATCGTTCCTGTTCCAGAATATAAGTCAATGCATTTTTGGTTTCCATTTAAATTAGCCATGTCAATAGCACATTGATATAATGTTTCCATTTGTTTGGGATTTACTTGAAAAAAAGATTTAAAATGAAGTTGAATGGAATGAGACATACACGACTCATAAATATAATCTCTTCCATACAATACTTTATATTCATCCCCTAAAATGACATTATCATTACGCGTGTTATAGTTGAATACAACACTAGTAATATTAGGAAATGCTTCAACTAAATCTTTTACTAAACCATCAAATTTTTGTTCACTTTTCCCAATAAAGACAACTTGTGCTTCTGTTTTTGAATTCCGTATAAACACATGACGTAGTTGTTTAGCTTGGGCAAATGATAAATGTTTTTGTAGCCACTGATATATTTCATTAATCATATGAGATTGAATTTTACACTCTTTACAAGGAACAATGTCATTGGAATGTTGACGATAAAATCCCATTAATATTTTGTTGTCTTTTACTTGAACAGGAAATTGTGCTTTGTTTCGATAATAATAAGGTTCTTGAGATCCTAAGGTATCTAGTACTTCAATCGATTCATCAACTTGACGATGAAATAATTCGCTCATTTGTTTTGTCTTCATTTGTAGTTGATAAGAATAATCCACAAATTGATATTGACATCCACCACATGTTTTATAAGGACAAAGTGGTTCAATGCGATATGGACTTGTTGTCATTCTTTCTATTAATTTTCCATAAGCGTAGTTTTTCTTTACTTTTAGTATTTTAATCTTCCCTACTTCATCTTTGATCATATCATTCACAAATACGACTTGATCATCTATTTTTACAATTCCTGAGCCTAAGCGTGTTTCATCAATACACGTCACAATATATTCTTCATTTTTTTTCATAGCTTTATTGTATCAAAATAATGTGATTTCGCAATTGCATATATTTATATAGCATGCTATTATATAGCGTGCTATGAAAGGAGAAAATATATGAGTGATCAATATGGTTTATATATCAATATGATTAGTCGAAATCTAAAAAATAAAGTAGACGAAAAGTTAAAAGAAATTGATCTAACTAAATCGCAAAGCGATATTCTACATTATCTGTCGTTACATGAACATGAATACGTTGTTCAAAAAGATTTAGAAAAGGCATTTCAAATTTCGAATCCCACTGTTACTGGTTTATTAAATCGTTTAGAACAAAAAGGCTACATTAAACGGATTTCAAATCCAAATGATAAACGAGCTAAACAAATTATTCTTCAAGACAAAGCTAGAGATGTCTTATCCATGGTAGAAAATCAAATTGAAGAAAATGAGAATATTCTATTAAAGGGTTTCACTAAACAAGAAGCCGATGATTTTCTTAAATACATCAATAAAGCTTTAAATAATCTCACAAAGGAGGAAATTGAATGATTAAGACTTTAATGAATTATATAAAAGAATACAAATCCGCATCCCTCAAATCCATGATTTATGTATCCATTGAAGTTATTATGGAAGTTTATATTCCTTATTTAATGGCCGATTTAGTAGATTTAGGAATATCCAATGGTGATATGAATATCATCTTTAAAATTGGATTATACATGATTTTCTGTGCTCTTATTTCTTTAATTGCCGGTGCATTAAGTGGAAAATATGCAGCGGTTGCCGCCAGTGGATTTGCGAAAAATCTACGTGAAGCAGAATACGAAAACATCCAAAATTTTGCCTTTAGTGATATTGACTACTTCTCAACTGGTAGTTTAATCACTCGTATGACAACCGATGTTATGAATATTCAAAATGCGTATATGAATATTATTCGTACCATGGTACGTTCTCCATTAATGTTGTGTTTTGCCCTTTTTATGGCTTTTCGTATTAATGCCAAATTATCTATTATCTTTGTGTTTGCGATTGTTTTTTTGGGAATTGTGTTGTTTTTAGTATCTACAAGAGTTCATCCTAAATTTAAAAAAATGTTTAAAAAGATTGATAATTTAAACTCTTCGGTACAAGAAAATATTTCTGGTATTCGTGTTGTGAAATCTTTTGTTCGAGAAGAACACGAAAAAGAAAAATTCACTCAAGCCAGTGATGATGTTTATAATCTACAAAAAGCAGCTGAAAAAATATTGATTTTTAATAATCCATCAATGCAGTTTACCGTGTATTGTTGTATATTAGCCATCTCATGGTTTGGAGCTCATCTTGTTGTTTCAAATTCAATGACAACAGGTGAACTATTATCGATGTTCACATATGTAAACAATATTTTAATGTCATTAATGATGTTATCTATGAACATCGTCATGATTACAATGTCTATTTCAAGTTGTGAACGTGTCTGTGAAGTGATTAATTTTAAAAGCACACTTACTTCTCCAGATAATGGATTAAAAGAAGTAAAAGATGGAAGTATTGACTTTGATCATGTTTATTTCAATTACGGTCAAGTTGATGAAGGATATGTATTAGAGGACATCAATCTTCATGTCGATTCTGGTACAACGCTAGGAATATTAGGAGCAACAGGATCGGGTAAAACAAGTTTTGTTCAATTAATTCCTCGTTTATATGACACGATAAAAGGAAGTGTAAAAGTTGGTGGTATTGATGTCCGTAACTATGATTTAAAAGTGTTACGTGATAATGTGGCCATGGTTCTTCAAAAGAATGTTTTATTTACGGGTTCCATCAATGAAAATATGCGATGGGCTAATGAAAATGCTACGGAAGAAGAAATTCAAGAAATGTGTAACTTAGCACAAGCAAGTGAATTCATTGATAAAATGCCACATCAATATAACACCCACATTGAACAAGGTGGAAGCAATGTTTCCGGTGGTCAAAGACAACGATTATGTATTGCCAGAGCTTTATTAAAGAAACCTAAAATCTTAATTTTAGATGACTCGACAAGTGCTGTTGATACCAAAACCGATGCTTTGATTCGTAATGCTTTTATGGAAAAGATACCGGATACAACTCGTATTATTATTTCGCAACGTGTTTCGTCCATTCAAGATGCTGATCAAATCATTGTGATTGATGATGGTAAAATCATTGCGAAAGGATGTCATGAACAATTGTTAAATACTTGTGAAGCTTATCGTGATACGTATTTAGCGCAACAAAAAGGAGGCGACTTTGATGAACAATAAAAAGAAACCTAATTTTTCAAGTTTATTTCGTGTTTTAAAAGAAGTGATTTCAAATTATAAATTGTTAGCCTTTATAGTAATTATTTTAATATTAATTTCATCTATTACCGGAGTCATAGGAAATACTTTTATTAAAAGTTTAGTTGATGTGTATATTGTTCCTATGTTAAGTCAAGAAACACCAGATTATATGCCACTATTTTCCGCTTTATCCAAATTAGCGTGTATCTATTTAATTGGTGTTCTATCTTCTTATTTATGGAATCGTTTAATGTTGAATGTAGCTTTGGGTACACTAAACAATATACGAAAAAAATTATTCATCCATATGGAATCACTTCCTATTCAATATTTTGATACCCATGCCCATGGCGATATTATGTCCGTTTATACAAATGATGTGGATGCACTAAGACAATTTATCTCCCAAAGCATTCCCAATTTATTTTCATCATTCGTAACCATTATTGCCGTAGCAATTTCCATGTTTGTGATGAGTCCCATTTTAGCTATTATAACAATTGCGTTTTCTTTACTTTGTATCTTTATTTCTAAAAAAGTAACCGGCTTATCTGGAAAGTATTTTAACGCTCAACAAAGAGAACTAGGACAAGTCAATGGATTTATCGAAGAAATGATTGAAGGAACAAAAGTCATCAAAGTCTTTAATCACGAAAAACAATCCATCTCAGATTTCAAAAAAGTTAATAATCAACTATGTGAAGCCAGTCGAAATGCCAATACCTATGCCAATATTTTAATGCCTATTTTAGGAAACATTGGTTATTTATCTTATGTCGTCGTTGCCATTGTTGGTTCTATTTTAGCAATCAACGGAAAAGCTGGTATTACAGTAGGTATTATTGTTTCCTTTGTACAGTTGAATCGTTCATTTAATGGACCCATTAACCAAGTATCACAACAATTAAATTCCATTATTATGGCAAGTGCCGGAGCCAAACGTATTTATGATCTAATTGATGAAACTCCTGAAACCGATAATGGAACGGTAACCTTAGTCAACGTTAAAAAAGAAAATGAATCATTGGTTGAATGTCATGAACAAACTGGTCATTGGGCTTGGCGTCATGTACACAATGATGGTTCCATTCAACTTGTTCCTTTAAAAGGAGATGTACGATTTAATCATGTCACGTTTGGATACAACGATAAGAAAACAGTTTTACACGATATTTCCTTATTTGCCAAACCGGGACAAAAAATTGCCTTTGTTGGAGCAACAGGTGCTGGTAAAACAACAATCACTAACTTAATTAATCGTTTTTATGATATTCAAGAAGGTTCTATTACTTATGATGGAATTGATGTGAAGTTAATAAAGAAAGATGATTTACGTCATTCTCTAGGAATTGTTCTTCAAGATGTGAACTTATTTACTGGAACCATCATGGACAATATTCGCTATGGTAACTTAGAAGCCACAGATGAACAATGCATTGCGGCTAGTAAACTTGCCAATGCACACGATTTCATTAAACACTTAGAACATGGCTATAATACCCAAATCGTTGCTGGACAAGAAACTTTATCACAAGGACAAAAACAATTGTTGTCAATTGCTCGTGCAGCTGTGGCCAATCCACCAGTTCTAATTTTAGATGAAGCTACAAGTTCTATTGATACACATACTGAAAAAATCGTTCAAGAAGGTATGGATAAATTAATGGCCGGAAGAACGGTATTTGTGATTGCCCATCGTTTAAGTACGATTCAGAATGCCAATGCGATTATGGTATTAGATAATGGAAAAATCATTGAAAGAGGAAATCACGATGATTTAATGGCTCAAAAAGGTGTATATTATCGCTTATATACTGGATCCTTTGAAGAATAAATACTTGTAAATTTATCAACTACTTTATCACATTTTTTAGCACTTAACTATTGACAGTGCTAACTATAGTGTTATAATAACAATGTCAAAGGAAATACATAATCCTTTGTGAATATACAACAATAAACAAAGTGATAGTTTCATTATTTTGTTTGCATAAAAACTGGAGGCGATTATTATGATGTACTATCCAACATTTGATTTATTTGATGATTTCTTTACAGGTTCTTCGAACAGTGATTTTATGAAAACTGATA
>JAQYFP010000177.1 GCA_028723085.1 Erysipelotrichaceae bacterium
CATTCTCCTATATTTTGGTACGATTACTATGTGATATTTGCACCGATAACTTGTGTGTGATAAACTCTTTGTGTCATTCATATGACAACCTCCTTTACTATTTGATTCGGCTGGCGGGCCAATTTCATTATAGTATAGGAGATTGTCTTTTTTTACACTAAAAGGTACAGTACCACGCACATAGCGCGTGGTATTTACTTCGTAATAACAAGACTTTTATCGTTTTTAAGCGATAAAAGTCTTTTTTTATCGCAGAAAGGAGAAAATAATTGGATTAATTTAACTAAAAATAACTATATAAAATGAAAAGGAGATTTTATGACAGTAACACATATTCTTAGTTTATTAGGTGGTTTAGCGTTATTTTTATATGGAATGCATATGATGAGTACAGGATTAGAAGAAACAGCTGGCGATAAGATGAAAAACATTCTTGAAAAACTAACACGTAATCGTTTTTTAGGTGTCTTAGTCGGTGCTTTAATCACAGCAGTAATTCAATCTTCAAGTGCAACAACAGTTATGGTTGTAGGTTTTGTCAACTCAGGACTCATGACTTTAAGACAAGCAATTTGGATTATCATGGGAGCTAATATTGGTACAACAATCACTGGTCAATTAGTAGCTCTAAACATTAGTGAATTAGCGCCTATCCTGGCTATTGTTGGCGTCATCTTTGTCACTTTTATCCGTAACAAGAAAATAAATAATATCGGGACAATTCTTGCTGGTTTAGGAATTTTATTTATTGGTATGGGAATGATGAGTGATGCGATGTATCCATTACGCGAATCACAATCATTTATTCAATTAATAACAACTATTTCAAATCCATTTATTGCCATAGTTGTAGGAACTGCATTTACAGCCTTAATTCAATCTTCAAGTGCATCCGTGGGTATTCTACAAACCTTAGCAAACAGTGGACTTATTCCATTGTCTTCTTCAATTTATATTATTTTTGGACAAAACATTGGAACTTGTATTACTTCAGTTTTAGCTTCTATTAGTGCTAATCGTGCTGCCAAACGAACAACCATTATCCATTTGTCTTTCAACTTAATTGGTACTGTTTTATTTATGATTGCGATTCAATTTATTCCATTCGTTGATTGGATGGTCGCTCTCACTGATGTTCCAGCCGCACAAATTGCTAATACCCATACAATTTTTAACATCGTTACAACACTTGTTTTATTACCATTTGGAAATCAATTAGCTACATTAGCTGAAAAAATTCTTCCTGTATTAGATGAAGAAAAAGAAGATGCCTTATCTTCTCTACCTTTAACATTTGTGACATCAGAAAACATTGGTAATGCATCTATTGCCATTGCTAGTCTAAAAAAAGAAGCTACCTTCATGCTTGAATTAACTCGTAAAAATATTAATGATTCTTTTGATAGTTTATTGGCTACTTCACCTAATAAAAATGAAAAAATATTGATAAGAGAAAATCGTATTAATCTTATCAATGTTCAAATTACAGAATATATGTCAAAGGTATCGATGTTACATATGAGTGAACAAGATAGTAACACAACAAGTGCATTATATAAATGTTTTTCAGATATTGAACGAATAGGAGATTATGCCGTTAATTTAGTGCACTATGGAACTGATAACATTAAAAATATAGAGGTCATTGAAAAAGAACTAAAAGAATTAAAACAATATATCAATGATATGTGTGAACTTTTATTCATTAGTGATTTAAATCAATCTCATTTTGACAAATTATGTGTAATGGAAGAAAAAATTGATCAATTAACTTCATCATATCGTAAAAATCAAATTAAACGCTTAACTGAAGGGGTTGTTGAAGCAACAGAATGTATTCGTTATTCACAAATTATGACCGACATTGAACGTATCGGTGATCATATTATGAATATCATGAAAGAATACTATAAAGTTCAGTTCACAATTGTCAAATAAATATCCACCAGCCTAGCTGGTGGTTTTTCAGTTTCGGGCATAGCCCTGCTCTCAAAGCTGCGCTTTACAGCGCTAATGTGGTCTGCGACGAGCACTATTTCTTGTTTCCCGTAAACGGGTCTTCAAATTCTAGTT
>JAQYFP010000178.1 GCA_028723085.1 Erysipelotrichaceae bacterium
CAGTTATTCTGATTGTCCAATTTATAAAACAGATACATCAGGAGGGTGTTATCTTACATCCGCTTGTATGTACGCAAAAGGATTACCAGATGATTGTTATGAATTAGAAACATTACGTTCTTTTCGTGATACTTGGCTTAAGAATTCAGATGGAGGAAAAGAGATTATTGAGCAATATTATGAAGTTGCTCCAAAGATTGTATCTGCAATCAATGAAACTGATGATAGTAAATTGGTATATGAGAACCTGTATAACAAAATGGTAAAGCCATGTGTAGAATTAATTGAACGGGAAAAATATCAAGAAGCATTAGAATTATATAAAAATACGACGTTAATGCTAAAAGAGGAATATTTGTGAGGTAAAAAAGTTATGGGATTATTTGATAAGATGTTTGGTGAAAGTAAAAATAATAGAATTTCAATGGTTAGCGAATTAAATCGAGCAAGCTCGTTAAATACAGATAATATGTATGATATTTGCTATGCATTAGCGTGTATGGTTGGGTTTTCAGCTCTCACAGATAAAGAAGAACGTTCTTCTACATTATTAGTGCGTATGGATTGTGAAAAAATGGAAACATCTATTTATGCACATGGAGACAATTGGGTGTCTGATTTTAGAAATGAGGCAGAATATGAAAAGTTAAATGTGCCAGTACATATAGCAAAATATCTTACAAAAGTTGAATTTCAAATGAATAATAATAATGCATTAACTATCGCGTTCAATCAAGTAGGAAACTCAAATAGTATAAAACAGAAAATTGAAGAAGGGATTAAACTATTATCTTATCAGCCAGAAATTTGTCAACTAAAATCATATCAACCTGGTAAAAATTATATGATAACTTGTGTTGAACTTTTTGTTGCGAGAGACTAAAGAATAGGACAGTTATAATGAATTTTAATACTAAATAAGAAGTACAAAATTATGGACTTGCTTGATGCGCTTATTGCTTATAAACATATTCTTTATAGGTTGTTTAGTTTGATATTGTATCTAAAAAAGGGAAAATACTATTTGTAAAGGCTGTGAAGTGATAATTGTTTTATGATAAAAAATTTAACCAGTTGAATATTTAATGTTACTACTATTTTTTATCGATAATGAAATTCATCGACATTTAAACTCATCTTTGAATATAGTAAACTGTGAAAACATATAGACAAGACGAAAGTTCAAATCAAACTTTCGTCTTTTTTACATTTTTTTACTTTGTAATTACATTGACTGTGCTTTTTATTACAAAGATAGCTTATGTGATTAATAGCTAACATTGACAACTATATACAGGGGGGGGTACAATTAGCGTGAGAAAAATTGATTAGAGAAGAGGTTAACGATGAAACGAATGAATAAAAATAATCGGTGGAGCAAAAGAATTGGATATGTAATTACTTTATTTCAATTGATTGCTTCAATCGTTTTTTTTGTGTCCCTTTATAAATTAGGAATGTTACCAAATATGTACTTAGTATTGATTGCTGAGATATTAGCAATTCTATTACTTATTATGTTTTTGGGACAATATAACTCTAAAAGAAAAGCAATCTTTGGTAAATTGCTTAGTATTTTAATGAGTGTTGTTTTGGTATTTGCTTCTACTTATGTTTTTAAAGCTAATGGAGCTGTTGAAGAAATTAGTAGTGGTGGTAAAAAGTTAGACAAAGTCGTTGTCGCTGTTCTTAAATCGGATCCAGCTGAAACAATTAAAGATGCGAAGGATTATAACTTTGGTGTGCAATATCAAATTAAGAGTGAAGAAATTCATGAAACTATCGATGCAATTAATGATGAAGTCGGAGCATCAATAAAGACTACTGAATGTAGTGGAATTCAAGAACAATCTGAGGTTTTAAATCAAGGAAATGGAAATGCCATTATCGTAAATGAAGCTTACTTGGGTTTATTGGAAGATGAATCAGGTGATTTTAGTGACAATATCAAAATTATTTATTCTCATGAAATTGAAACAGATGTTGATGAATCAGTTTTAAATGCGTCTCAAAACGATATCACAAAGAATCCATTTATTGTATATATTAGTGGAATTGATGTATATGGTGCCATTGAAACAAATAGTCGAAGTGATGTAAATATCTTAGCTGTTGTTAATCCTACTAGTCATCAAATTTTATTAGTTACAACACCACGTGATTTTTATGTTGAGTTCCCAGGTGTTACTAATGGTCAATTAGATAAATTAACACATGCAGGAATTTATGGTGTTGATGTTTCTATGGCAACATTAGGAAAATTATATGATGCCGATATTGATTTTTATGCACGTGTTAACTTTACTTCTTTAGTTGAAATGGTTGATGCATTGGGTGGAATTGATGTGAATTCCGAATATGCGTTTACTACCGTTGGAGGATTAAATGTTTCACAAGGAATGAATCATTTTAATGGAAAACAAGCTTTATCTTTCTCTCGTGAAAGAAAGAATTTAGCGGCTGGAGATTTCCAGCGTGGAAAAAACCAACAAGCTGTTATTACAGCTATGATTCAAAAAATTGTATCACCTGCGATTTTGACAGGAGCAAGTGATTTGATTAAAAGTGTTGCTGGCAATGTCGATACAAATATGTCACAGGAACAAATTCAATCACTTATTAAAAGTCAATTAGCAAATCCACAGTCTTGGAAAATTAAATCCATTGCTGCAGAAGGGACAGGGGATATGCAAATTTGTTATTCAATGCCTAGTACACCATTGTATGTTACACAACCTAATCCGGATTCAGTTAATAATGTCAAATCGGCCATTTCTAGTGTACTAAATGGAGAAACGTTCGATGACTCTGTTGTCACACAATAGTTTGAAAAGATGAAATGAGGTGTGAGAATAGATGTCGCAGGATAAAAAGAAAAACATTATAAAATACACATATATATTGATAACTTTGGGAATTGCGTTTTTCTCAGCTGTAGTTTTATGGTACTGGAATATCAGTGGAGAATGGACCGAAGGATATCATGGAACATTAACATTAGTAGCAGTAGGAATAATCTATTGCATTACATACTGGTTTTTTGCTCGTTTATATCAAGCACAGAAAATTGGTTTGTATCGTTTAACAGAATTGCTTTATTTTCAATTGCTTTCTTATGGAATTTCAGATGCCATTTTATATATTGAATCTGTTTTTTGGTTTCATGGAATCGATAAATTAGATATTTTATCGTATTTATTTACATTAGTTATGCAATTACTCATTATTTTAGTCATAACTTTTATATGCAATCGATTATTTGCTTTGTATGATGAACCCGTTAAAATCATGATCATATACGGTGATGAATCATATCAAGATTTTTTAAAGAAATTAAATCAGAAAAAATATCGATACAATGTCGTTACTTGTCTATCGGATTGTGCTTCAATAGACAAAATAAAAGAAGAAATTAATCAATGCGAGAGCATTTATCTATACGATGTAAACAAAGAAATAAGAAGAGAATTAATTCTTTATTGTTATTCAAAAGAAAAAGAAGTATATCTTACCCAAGATATTGAAGACTTGGTTTTAAGAAGTTTTGATGTATCTCATACATTTGATATTCCATTTTTACGAACAAAAAGAGTTTCTGAAACTTGGTATTACAGAATAGTCAAAAGAGCATTTGATATTGTTTGCTCTTTATGTGCCCTTATCATATTGTCTCCTATCTTATTAATTGTCGCTTTTGCAATCAAATTATACGATGGAGGACCTGTTTTTTATAAACAAGTACGCTTAACAAAAAATCATAGAGAATTCGAAATTTACAAGTTTAGAAGCATGATTGTCAATGCCGAAAGTCAGGGTGCTAGACTATCTTCAAAAGGAGATTCGCGAATAACTCCTGTAGGTAAATTTATTCGTATGACTCGAATTGATGAATTACCTCAACTTTTCAATATTTTAAAAGGAGATATGTCAATTGTAGGTCCAAGACCAGAACGACCAGAAATTGAAGAAGAATATCTTAAAAATTTACCGGAATTTTCGCTTAGATTACAAGTTCCAGCCGGACTAAGTGGATATGCCCAAGTTTTTGGAAAATACAATACCACTCCAGAAAATAAATTAAAAATGGATTTAATGTACATCAATCAAAGAAGTTTGTTGTTAGATTTAAAAATTATTTTATACACAATTAAAATAATTTTCCTTCCAGAAAGCACTGAAGGAGTCGATGAAAATCAAATAACTGCAGAAAAAGAAAGAGTTGTTATGTAGGAGGTTTTCATGAATTATTCAGTGTTAATGTCAGTATATTTTAAAGAAAATGCACAGTATTTTCTTGAATCTGTGCAAAGTATGTTAAATCAAACTGTTAAACCCGATGAAATTGTTCTAGTTTGTGACGGTGCTTTAACAGAAGAATTAGATTCAGTGATTGGATCATTACAAGAAGAAAATAAAAATTTATTTAAAATTATTCGATTAGAAAAAAATGGCGGACTAGGAAAAGCTTTACAGATTGGAGTGCAATCTTGTAGTAACGAAATTGTTGCTCGCATGGATACCGATGACATTGCACTTGAAAATAGAATGGAAAAACAATTGGCTTTCTTAGAACAAAATCCAGACATTTGTGCAGTGGGTGGTCAAATACAAGAATTCAATACCAAACTTGAAAATAAAGTAGGTTATCGTTGTGTTCCACTAACGCCTGAAGATGTTAGGAAAACGGTTTCTTATCGAAATCCAATGAATCACATGACCGTTACTTTTCGAAAACAAAGCATTTTAGATGTAGGAAATTATCAGCATTTTGATAAATTTGAGGATTATTATTTATGGGCACGTCTTCTTGAAAATGGATATAAATTAGCAAATATAGATAGCGTTTGTGTCTATGCTCGAGTAAACGATGCAATGTATAAACGACGGGCTGGAGTAGAGTACTTTAAGCAGACATTGAAATTAGAAAAGTACTTATTGAATAGCGGTTTAGCTAACAAATATCAATATTATAGAAATATATGCATCAGGCTATTTGGCACAGTTTTAATTCCTAATCGTATTCGATCACATTTATACAACAAAATGATGAGAAAAACGGAGGTTTAAAATGATAAGAATATTACATTTTTTATCCGATCTAGATATCTCATCAGGCGCATCCGTTGTTGCGATGAATTATTATCGAAATATAAACAAGGAACATGTACAATTTGATTTTTTGTATTTTGAAGACACTTCAACAAATTGTATAGATGAAATTGAAACATTAGGTGGCAATGTATATAGAATTCAAAAACCTAATTTTTCTAAAGAATCAATTAAAGAATTGAATAACTTTTTTAAAGAACATCAAAATACATGGACAGCACTTCATTGTCATCCTGTATATGGAGCTGTTGTAGTTGGACGTTTTGCTCGCAAATATGGAATAAAAAATATTATTCAACATAGTCATTCTACTCAATTTGGAAATACTAAAAAATCGAGCATGCGAAATTATTTAATTAGTAAAATGAATCCTTTTATTGTCACAGATTATTTTGCGTGTTCACAAGAAGCGGCAAGGTTATTAGGATGGAAGTTTATATGGAAAGACAAAGTACATATTCTTCATAACGCCATATTATGCGAGCGATTTAAATACGATGACAATAAAAGAAATCAAATACGCTCTCAATACGGAATTCAAGAAAATACAGTTGTCATTGGACATACAGGACGGTTCAGTGTTGAAAAAAATCATGAATATTTATTAGCATTTTTTTATGAATATCATAAATTAAATTCTAATAGTAAATTGATTTTATTAGGAGACGGTCAAGAAAAAGAAAATATACAAAAGATTATTTCTGAAAATGCTCTATCTGAAGATGTGTTAATGGTAGGCAATCAAAAATGTCCAGAAAATTATTTATGTGCCATGGATTTTTTTATCTTTCCATCCTTTTATGAAGGAATTAGTTTGGCACTGTTGGAAGCCCAATGTAATGGACTAGTTTGTTTTGTATCGGATCGAGTCGATATTCAATCAAAACAAATAAATCAATATTATAGTTTTTCATTAGATACTAAACCTGATAAATTGGCAAAAATTGTATATGAACAGCCTTTAAATGCAGATAGAAGAATTTCATATTATATATTAAAAAATTCTCATTTTAATTTAATTCAAGAAGTAAATAAACTTGAACGATTTTATGAAAGCTTAGAAGGGTGATCATCATGGATATATTTTTTACAGTTTGTTTTTACTTAATTACAATGGTCTTAACTTGTTTTTTTACAAAAAAAGCAGTAGACAAAAATGATATTCGATGGTTATTGATTCCTGTTATATTGTTGTCACTCGTTGCTGGGCTACGTTCATTTGATGTAGGGACAGATACCCATAGAGTTGTTCAATCCATTGAATATACATATGAAAAAGGAATTTTTTCTCATTCTAAGGAATATATTTACTACTTCTTATGTAAATTTTTGATGATTATATGGAAGAATCCTTCTTTTGTTTTAACTGTTTTTGCTCTCATCACAAATGCTTTGGTTTTCATTCGATTATGGGATTTTAAAGACAACATCAATATTGTTGTTGCAACTTCAATTTATTTTTTATTTTATTTTGGATTAAGCATGAATATTGTCAGACAATGTATGGCCATTGCGATTGTTTTTTATGCAACGAGATTTATCGAAAAGAAAAATTATAAATTCTACTTTTTGGGAGTATTCATCGCCTTTTTAGTACATATAAGTTCATGTGTAGCTATAGTGATACCTGTTATTTATTTGTTTTTTGAAGGTAAGTTATCAGCGATAAAACAAATAAATAAAAAATATATATTTATAGTGGTAACCATCTGTATTGTATTAGGCTCATTTTTAATTTATAAATATGCAGGTTATTTTTCAGAATTTAGCTTGAATATCGGACTAATGCAGACAGTGTGTTTATTGTTGTTGTTAGGATCATATTTCTTAATCTACATGAACAAAGAAAAAATAATGAAATCAAAGTCGTTGGAAAATGATTTTGAAAATCTTCGTACTGTATATTATGTAGCACTACTTGGACATGTCATTGCTTTTCTTGGATATATGGTTCCTGCCTTAGGACGATTAGGATATACATTTAAATTATTTGAAATTGTTTATTATGGCATGTTGATGAAAAAAAGTTTCTATTCCAATGTCGTTAAAGCAAGTATTTACGGAATGCTTTTATTGTTAGGATTCTATTCTTTCATGACTTATGGAGGAATCGTTCCATATGCATTTATAGGAGGATAGTAAATGGATAATGTAATGTTTTCTATTATTGTTCCTGTTTATAATGCACAAAAGCATCTTGAGCAATGCGTTGATAGCGTACTTAATCAAACTTATTTTAATTTTGAATTGATTTTGGTCGATGATGGTTCAATTGATTCATCACCTTCTATTTGTGATGCATACTCAAATCAAGATAAAAGAATTAAAACAATTCATCAAGAGAATAAAGGGCAAACAAGTGCTAGAAAAAAAGGATTAGAAGAAAGTATAGGAAAATATATTTTATTTCTAGATAGCGATGATTGGATAGATCAAGATACATTAAAAATGAGCTCATCTATCATTGAAAAATATACTCCAGATGTTTTGGTATTTGGCTGGAATGAATATAGAAATGGAAACTATATTGAAATTGATTCTTATCTCAAAGAAGGTTTTTATCGTAGACAAGACATCGAGGAGAAAATCTTGGCGAGCTTATTGATGAATGAAAATGGATTGTTTTTTCCCAGAGCCTTATGGGCAAAAGTATATAAAAGAGAATTAATTATTGAAAATTTAAATAAAGTTCCTGAAATTATTCGAAATGGGGAGGATATGTGTTGCGTTGTGAATACAATACTACACGCTGATTCACTGTATATATGCAAAAATCAAATGTATATGTATCGAATTGAAAACGAATCCTTGTCTAAAAGTGGAGATGAATTTGCTTTTAAACGATGTAAAGTAATGGCTAATTTCTTAAATGAAACCATTATAGAGAATGAAACATTAAAGGAACAATACAATCGATTATTAGTTCAACAAATGTATAGTGCAGCAGTTCGCATGCATAATGCGATTGGTTTTAATAAACGATTTATAGAAGAATATAAAGAATTAGTATCAGATTCTCTTTGTAAAGAAGCAATTAATTGTGCTTATTTTTCAAAAGAGAATCGAAAACTAAGAATGAAACAAAGAATTTTAAAGTTCGGAATGCGATTAATATCTTCTAGATAAAATTGTTGTAACAAGAATCTTGTTTACACATATAAGTTTTTTAGATATTGGATATGAATGTAAAGGAGGGGATTTACGCGCAGATGGAAAAATTAGAAAGTGTTTCAGAAATACAAGATGTGTTATTAAATATTTTGAAATATATTAAAGAAATATGTGAAAAGCATAATCTTGAATTTTATCTATCAAATGGAACATTGTTGGGAGCTATAAAATATAACGGATTCGTTCCTTGGGATGATGATGTTGATATATTTATGCCACGAGAGGATTACGATCAATTCATGAAATTAGATATAAACACTGATGTCTATGAGTTATTATCGAAAGAAAAGAATCCATCTTGGAATATGCCTTATGCAAAATTAAAAGACAAAAGAACGTATTTAAAAGAGAATACCGCTGATTTTGGAATGGAACTTGGAATAGCAGTTGATATATTTCCATTAGATAATTGGAATGGAAACGAAGCAAGAGCAATGCGACAAGCAAAGTATTGTAGTCTTTTAAGAAGATGTTTGTCAGCTTCAATTGAAGAAGAATTCCAATCACCAAGAAAAGGAATAAAAAGACTGATTTTGTATATTATATGGAAATTCAGTAAGTGTTGTGGTTCGGATTATTTTTATAAATTGATACAAAAAGAAGTGAACAAAGGGTTAGAGAATAAAGCAGTTAGTTATTCAGGAAGTGTGGCTTGGGCTTTATATGGAAAAAAAGAAGTCATTCCATCTTCAGTATTTAATGAAAAAATAAATGTTTTATTCTGTGATGAATTGTTTCCGGCCCCTGCTGGATATGATATTTATTTGAAAAATTTATATGGAGATTATCATCAAGATCCTCCAAAAGAAAAACAGAAGTCACATCACAACGTAATGGCATGGTGGAAAGATGAGTATAAATAAGAATAAATTTAAACAAAACGTTCTGCAAGTAATGACAAGTCGTGGAATTATGCTCGTATCAGAAATTTTATTAGGCTTTGTCGTTCCTAAAATATTAGGAGTAACCGGATATGGGTATTTGAAAACATATTCCTTGTACACAGCCTATACGGCCTTGCTTCATTTTGGATTCGTAGATGGGATTTTATTAAAGTTTGCAGGACAAAATTATGAAGACTTAGATAAAAAGAAAATTCGCACGTTATCGATGTTTTTCATTGAAATGCAAATTGTAATTGGAATTCTATTGTTGCTTATTTGTAAATTTTTTGTGCCTAGTGAATTAAAATTTATTGGTTATATGCTTTCTATAAATACATTTGTTATTAATTTGACTTCATATTACCAATATATTTCACAAGCTACACAAAGATTTAAAGAATTATCAACAAGAAATATATTAATTGCAATCTGTAAAATTTTGCTGGTATGTTGCCTAGTTCTTGTTTATAAAAATACCGGAAATTATGTTTCTTATAAATTATATATTGTATTCATTAATATAATTGAATTCAGCTTAATGCTTTGGTATGTAATAACATATCGAGATATTACTTTTGGAAGAAAAGAAAAGTTAGTAGACTGTAAAAATTTAATTGCTGGATGTTTTAGAAACGGTTTTGCGTTAACAATTGCTTATCAAGTATCTCATTTAGTTTTTATGCTAGATCGACAATTTGTCTCAATTTTATACACAGCTGAAACATTTGCAATTTATTCATTCGCATATAGTTTAGTGTCAGTATGTACCAAAATCATTTCAACACTATCAACGGTTTTATTTCCGATGTTGAAACAGATGAGTGAAGAAAGTGCTTTAAAATATTTTTCAGATTCGATTTCAATGATGTTGATTTTATCAGGCTTGGTATTAACAGGATATTATCCTCTCACTTGGTTTATCAAGTTTTTTCTACCAGCCTATGTTGATTCACTTATATATTTAAGAGTAATTTTACCGGCGTTATTATTGAGCTGTTGTATTTCGGTATTAATGTTTACTTTTTATAAAGTGATTAATAAAAATATGATTTATTTCAAAATAAGCTGCATTGTATTTGTGATTAGTATTATTAACAATTTTATAGCTCACATTTTATTTGGTTCTGCTCAAGCAATTTCATGGGCTTCTACAATTACAATGTTAATTTGGTTTATTTTGGCTGAATCATATTTTATAAAGAATTACCATGTGAAGTGGAAACAAAATTTAATATATGCATGTGTGATTATGATTTGTTTCTATGGTATTAGTTATTTCAATGGACCATGGCTTTTACAAGCAGTTGTCTATTTTCTTGTATATTTTGTCATAACCATTCTATGGTATAGAAAAACGTTATTATCTAACAAACTGTTAAAAAGGAAATAGTAAATTATTTCCTAAAATAAAAAGAAAGGAGAAGTTATGAAGATAACGAAAATGAGAATCGTTGCGTTTTTGTTAGTTACAGCATTAAGTATGAGTGTTTTTCCATCTCCGGTTTTTGCTGAAGAAAGTGAACCTGTAACAACAGAAACAACTGAAAACGAAGAAGTTAAGGAGGTGGAACAGGAACAAGAAGTTGTAGAAACAGATGATCCAATTACTGATCAAGAAGATACAACACAAGAAAGTGATGAAATTGAGGAAGAATCGGATTCAGAAGAAAATGAAGCTGATTTACTTTCTGATGATACAGTTAATAAATCAATCAGTAAAAACGATACGATTGAAGGTACAGATTATCACGTTACATCACTTAAAAAGTATTCTGTTGCACCAGATGTTAGTGAAAAAGTTATTGTTACAAACAATGAAGAAGGTAATTTACAAACAGTAGCTAACGTTATGGAAATTAATACAAGCGGAGGAAAAGCTAAAGTTGTAGGTGGTTATGGAAAACGTAATCCTGCCACAGAAGGATGGACTTTCTCAACAACGACTGCACAATCACATTTATATGAACAAACTCACAATGCCAATGTAGTTGGTGGTGTCAATGCTTCTTTGTTTAACATTACAACTGGTGAGCCAATGGGTGTTCTTGTAATGGAAGGAACAACTTATAAAGAAGACATGGGTTTGCCGTATTTAGCTGCTTTTGATGATGGTTCTGTTGGTATTTTCTATGGAGGAACTACACTTGCTAGTGCAACAAGTCAACAAACTCAGAAACAAGGACATCAAGTAAATTTAGTTGATGCGATTTCTGGATGGGTAGTTTTAGTTGATGGAGATCAAGTTGCTAGTAATGGTTCAAACGGTGGTTATTATCCAAGAACTGCTGTAGGACTAAAAGAAGATGGAACAGTTGTTATGATGCAATCCGATGGAACACAAGCACCTCGTTCAACAGGTTATACACTTGAAGAAATGGGTTACATGATGAAATCTCTTGGCTGTGTTATTGCTCTTGAATTAGATGAAGGTGGTTCTTCTACATTTATTTCTCAAAGAGAAGGAGAAAGTGACTTATCTTTAAGAAATACACCTGCTGGTGGATCTGAACGTGGTGTAGCTTCAACAATTTTAGTTGTTTCAAATGCTACAGCTGACGGATCATTTGATCATGCATCTATTACACCAAATGCAGAATATTATACACCAAATACATCTGTAACATTGACTGCAACTGGAATTGATGGTTCAGGTGCATTAGCTGGAGGTGTTCCAGAAACTGTTACATGGGCATTAGCACCTGGCTATGAACAAATGGGAACATTGGAAAATTCTTCTGTTAATGGTAATAATGCTACTGTTGATTTTATTTCAAATGGAACATTAGGTGATGTTGAAATTCAAATGTTGAATGGTACATCGGTTGTAGGAACAACAACTATTCATATCCAAGAACCTGATTCTCTTTCATTCGCAAGTAAAGAAGTAAACTTGAAATATGGCGAAGAAAGTGATTTAGGATTAAAAGCTAAATACCAAGGAGCAATGGTTAATTTAAAAGGTGGAGACATTGAATGGACTCTTTCAGAAGAAAGTGCTGGAACATTTGATGGAATCAAATTTATAACTACAAGTGATAAAAAAGTATCTGTCTCTGCGCAAGTAACAGCTACTTATGGTGAATTAAGTGCTACTACAATTCTTAATATCGGTAAACAACCAACTGTCATCTTAGATGGTGGAGATACAGATCAATGGAACTATAGTAATATTGGAACAACAGTAAATTCTTTTGATGGTTTAGGAGCACAAGATGTTGCAACTTATTCTTATGCTGGAAGAGGTGGAGTCGTTAAAGGTTCAGTTGTTAGCGATTCAGATCCAGAATACGCTGATATCGTTCGATTTGGCAGTAAAGCTATTAAATTAGATTTCGATTGGACAGGTATTACTGGAACAGATGGAGCTTGTTTAGGATTAGGAAGTCCGCTTGATGTTCCTGGAACGCCAACAGCTATTGGAGCTTGGGTTTATATTCCTGAAAATGTACCTGTTCCATGGATTCGTGCCCAAATTCAAACAAGTACAAATAATGGTGAAAAGTGGATAGATGCATATGTAAACTTTACTTCAGAACATGGAGAAGGTACAGTTACAGGTTGGCAATATATTGAAGCAGATTTAACTCAATATGCCGGATCGTTGATTCGTGTTAATAGCGGTATGTTATTACGTGCCATGGTTACAACTTCTGGTATTGGATGGACTACAACAGATGGTGTTAAATTAGATAAATCAGCATTAAAAGGATATATTTTACTTGATAATATCCAAATCGTATATGGTGCTAATAACCAGGACGTAACAAATCCTAATATTAACAATATTCAATTAATTAATCCAGATGGAACAAAATCAGAATTAGAAAATGGTATGGAATTAGCTTCTAATACATTAAATTTCTTTGTTTCGTATGATGATAATCAAGCAACGGATGAAAATGCAACAGGTATTGAATCGGCTTACTTCTATTTTGATGGAAATTATTATGGAGAAGGTTCAATCGATAATTTAGGAAGTACCTTAACAGGACTTGAACTATCAAATGGTGAACACTCATTAACGTTCTATTTGAAGGATGGATATGGAAACGTAACAAGAGAAACTCGTTATTTCACAGTCAATGGAAATGAAGAATATACAAAAGTTTCTTTGGATACAAGTAAAAATCCACTTGTTGGAAAAGACTATGTTCTTACACTAGAAAGTAATAAAGTTTCTAATGTTTCATCAGTCGAAACAACAATTGTAATTCCTAGTGACTATCCAATTAAAAATGTTGAATTTGCATCAGGATTTACAGGAACTTATTCTTATAATCAAGCCAAATCGGAATTAAAGATTAGTGCTCAAGGTGATGGAACTCAAACTGGTTCAGAAATTGCCAAGATCGTATTAGAAATTCCAAAATCAACAACAAAAGGAGCTTCTATCAATCTACAAGTAAATCAAGGAAGTTATGAAGTAGTTGATAGTTCATGTGCTACAAATGTTGATTTATGGGCTAGAGGATTTAGTACAAATAAAAAATCGATTCCTATACAAGCTACGTATTTACTTGAAACAGAAACATTAATTGTAGGACAACCGGCTACGATTACTGTTACTGAAAATGGTAAACCAAAAGCAGATGTTGAAATCTTTATGACAGGAGATATCAGTTTAGGTAAAACAGATGAAAATGGAAAATTAATTTCTAATGCTCTTACTGTTGCGGCTGGATCATATACATTATATGCATTAGATGCAGATGGTAATTATTCATATTTAGTACCTGTTACATGCTTCAATGCCAATGGAGATGAAGAAGGAAAACCATTCAATGTATCTATTAATATTGCCAAAGACTTAAGTACAGAAAAGAATATCTCTTGGATGAGTAATCCGGTTGCTACAGAAGAAGTAGCTAAAATCAAGCTTTCTAGTTCCGAAGATATGAATGGAGCTACAACAATTGATGGTGAAACTTCATTGGTTACTTATAGTGGAAGTGGTTTAGTTAATAGAGTAAATTCTGTTTACTTAACAAATCTGACACCTGGAACAAAATATTATTATCAAATTGGTGATGGTAAAGTTTGGTCTGATGTTAAATCATTTACTACAAAACCAGCAAAAGATGAATCAACAGAATTCTTTGTGATTGCTGATATTCAAGAAGAAGATGCATTAACTGGATTTGGGCGAATCGCAAATTACTTAGATGAAGGTAATTATGATTTCGGTATTCAAACTGGAGATGCTGTAGATAATGTTCGCTTCTACAATCAATGGGAAGATGCGATTAACTTGTTTGAATTGGTCCCTGATTATGATATGATCCACGTTATTGGAAATCATGAAGATGATGATGACAATAATGGTGGATATGCTGCAAAACAAACATTTAACCTTGAAGGTGATTGGTATTCCATTGAATATGGTGATGTATATGTTGCGGTATTAAATCACGTTACTAGTTCAGAAAGCTTACAAGCATTTAGTAACTGGTTACAAGAAGATGCAGCTAAATCAACTTGTACTTGGAAAGTTGTAACATCTCACGTACCAGTATATACAACAAACCCAGCAGCAGCTAATCAAGCTTATATGGACATTGTATCAGATGCTATGGAAGCAGCTAATATTGATTTCTACTTTGCAGGAGATGCCCATAGTTATGCACGTACAGCTCCATTAACTGATATGCAAGTTGATGAAGACAATGGTGTTGTATATTATATTTGTGGTTCTACAGGTGGTAAATCTTATGCAGCAGTAGATGTACCAGAATATAATTTCCAAGTGGCAACAATCGACTTTGAAAGCGTATATGTTGATGTAAAAGCGGATTTTGATTCTATTGAAGTAACAGCATATAACATTGATGCCAATGGAAATAGAACGGTATTAGATTCATATTCAAAAGAAATACCTTATTGTGAAAACGATGAACATAATTATGTTTATGATAAAAACACGGATAATTTAACTTGTTTAGATTGTCCAACTGTTACAACAGCTGCTAAAGATATGTATAGTGGATTTGCCACAGACAAAGAAACAGGTAAGAAAATGTACTTTATCGCAGGTAAATATGTTACAGGATACGTCCAACTAGAAAGAACAGCTTATTTCTTCGACAACAATGGTCTAGGATATGAAGGATCATTCAACTTAGGTGGAGAGACTTGTTACTATGAAGGTGGTACATTTGTAAGAAGTGATAACGCAAATGTTATTGCTGCTGGATGGTGTGGAGATAATGCTGATTATGCAATCTATTCAGATGGTACAATCGTAATTGGTGGTTCAGGTGGATTGAATACAAGTTCACGAGAAAATGTACCTTGGCAAAATTATCGTGGATTCATCAAAAAAGTAGTATTTGAATCTGGAATTGATTACATTTCCGACTATGCTTTCTATGATTGTGATGCCTTAACAACAGTTGAATTCGAAGAAGGAAGTAAGATGAAAACAATCGGTGGAGCTGCTTTCTTTAGCTGTGGTCCATTGAAAAATGTTGTTTTACCTGAAGGTGTTGAAACAATTTATGGTAATGCATTCGCAAGCTGTCCAAACCTAGAATCAGTTTACATTCCAGATAGTGTTTCATATATTAGTTCCGTTGCCTTTAAGAATTCACCTAAATTAGTATTAAGTGTAGCACCAGATAGTTATGCTAAAGAATGTGCAATTAAATACAATGTTGCATATGAAGAAAGAGTTCCAGTTGATATCGCAAGTGGTAAATGCGGTGATAACTTAACTTGGACACTATCAAGTGATGGATTATTAGTTATCTTGGGTGATGGTGCTATGACAAATTACGGAGCTGCTAAAGATGTTCCATGGAATAGTTATAGTAAATCAATTCGAAGCGTACAAATTTCAGCAGGTGTTACAAACTTATCTGACTATGCATTCTTTGGTTGTGAAAACTTATCTTCTGTTACATTTAAACGTGGAAGCAAATTACAAACAATTGGTGGATCGGTATTCTATGGATGTAAGAAATTGACAGAAATTGATTTACCACAAGGTTTATCAGTAATTTATGGAAATACATTTGCGCATTGTACTAAATTAGAATCTGTTTACTTACCAGATACTATTTCTTACATGAGTAGTAGCGTTTACAATCATTCTTCAAATGTTGTATTGAGTGTTGCTTCTGATAGCTATGCTAAAGATTACGCTGAAAAACATAATATTAAATACGAAGAACGTAAGATTGTTGAAGTTGAATCTGGTAAATGCGGTAATAATCTTTCATGGAAATTAATGAGTGATGGCGTTTTAACAATTACCGGAAATGGTGCAATGACTACATTCAAATCAGCAGAAAGTGTTCCTTGGGCTTCATATCGTACAATGATTAAAGAAGTTCATATTGGATCAGGTGTAACTAGTTTATCTGATTATGCATTCTACGGATGTGAAAGACTTACTGTAGTAGAATTTGGTAAAGATAGTCAATTACAAGTCATTGGTGGTTCTGTATTCTATGGATGTAAAACTTTACCTGAAATTGAATTACCAGAAAAAGTAAGCACAATTTATGGAAATACATTCGCTCATTGTAGCAAATTAAGTTCTGTATATTTACCAGAAAGTATTTCTTACATGAGTAGTAGTGTTTATAATAAATCTTATAAAGTAGTATTAAGTGTTGGTTATGATAGTTACGCTAAATCATATGCAGAAAAGAACAATATTAAATACACAGAAAGAAAAGTTGTTGAATTGGGTTCTGGTAAATGTGGAACATCAGTTTCTTGGAAATTAACAAGTGATGGAATTTTGAATATTACTGGTAATGGTGCAATGGCTTCTTACAAAACAGCTGAAAGCTTACCATGGAATTCATATCGAAATGTGATCAAGGTTGTTAACATCGGAGCAGGTGTTACTACTATTTCAGATTATGCATTCTATAGATGTTCAAATCTTGAAGAAGTTAATTTCGCAACACAAAGTGTTCTTAACACAATTGGAGGTTCTTCATTCTACAGATGTAGTAGTTTAACTTCTGTAACATTGCCTAATTTTGTTAAGACAATTCATGGTAATGCATTTGCTAAATGTGAAAATTTGAAATCAGTAAGTGTTCCTAAATACATTAACTATATTTCAAATTCAGCATTCACTGGTTCTAATAAAGTTGTGATTACTTTTAGAGCTTATTAATCACTATAATGAGTTTAAGGATGATTGGTTCAAATGGGTAACCAAAGTTAACCGGGGTTTTTCCAAAGTTAAGTGGGGTCAACACCGGGGTCATTAACCGGGGTTTCCAATTTTTCCAAAGTTAACCGGGGTGGTTAACTGGGGTTTTGACATAAAAATCAGCTCTGAAATACACT
>JAQYFP010000179.1 GCA_028723085.1 Erysipelotrichaceae bacterium
CCAATATACTTTTATCCATACAGAGATGTGTTAGTTCAATAAAATTAAAACACCAATGTTGTACAATATAAAATAAAATGTGCTTCGATTGGTGTTTTTTATCAACATTGGTGTATTAATTTTCTAATGTATTATAGAAAATCAGTAAGACACTTAATGATTTATTTACTAGAAGAAAAAATTGTTGCTGTAACTATAGACAATGATGATCAAACACAAGATGGAGACAACGTTGATACACCATTTATTGATATTCGAACATACAAAGAAAAAGTAATGGATTATTTAATGGAAAATTCTAATAATCCAACATTAGTTAAAATAAAGAATTTAGAGCCATTAACTCACGAAGATTTTGAAGCGTTACAAGATATTTTATGGGTTAAATGTGGAAGTAAAAATGATTATTATTCAATATCAAAATTAGATAATTTGGCTGTATTTATTCGTTCAATTATTGGTATTGATCAAAATGCGGTAAATGAAAAATTTAGTGAATATTTAGATGAAAACACATTATCAGCAGAACAAATGGAATTCATTCACTCCATTATTAATTATGCTCGAGAAAACGGTGATGTAACAAAACAAGACCTTGTTGAAGAATCACCATTTGATAGTATAAATGTATTGGATTTATTTAGTGAAAACGCGTATGTAGTTGCAAACGTGGTGAATCAACTACATGATTGTATTTTAGAAGTTTAGAGAGGAAAAAGACAATGGTAACAGGAGAATTAAAATCAAAAATTGATAAAATATGGGATACGATTTGGACAGCGGGTATCTCAAGTCCAATAACGGTATTGGAACAAATAACATACTTAATGTTTATGAAGTTATTGGATGATGCTGAAATCAAAAAAGAAGGTAACGCTGCTTTTCTAGGAGTTTCATATCAAAGTAAAGTATTTAAAAATGGAAACTTTTCACCAGATGAAGATGGAAACCGTTCTGTTCCATATGAAGATTTAAGATGGCATAATTTTAAAAATATTGGTACTACAGAAATGTTTGAATTAGTAAGAAATTACGTATTCCCATTTATTAAAACAGTAAACGGTGATAGTAAAGAATCAGCTTTTTCACGTTTTATGGCGGATGCCGTATTTTTAATCCCAACAGCAAAAGTATTAGGTGTTTGTGTTGATACGTTAAGTGAAATCGATATGTCTAATAAAGATATTATGGGAGATGTTTATGAATATTCATTAGATAAAATGTCTTCAGCAGGACAATTAGGACAATTCAGAACACCAAGACATATTATTGATATGATGGTTCAGTTAGTGGAACCAACTCTTGAGGATACAATTTTGGACCCTGCAATGGGATCGGCAGGATTTTTATTAAGTTCAGCACATTATGTTTCTGAAAAATATAAAAAAGAATTAATGAAGAAAGAAAATAAAAAACATTTCTCTACAACGATGTTTACAGGATTTGATACAGATCCATCAATGTTAAGAATTGGTGCTATGAACATGTTGTTACATGGAGTAGATGATCCACATATTGAACGCTTAGATTCACTTTCAGGAGATAATCAAATTAGAAATCAATATTCTCTAATTATGGCAAATCCACCTTTTACAGGTAGTGTTTTCCAAGAAGATATTTCTAAAGACATTTTATCTTTATGTTCTACAAAGAAAACAGAACTTCTTTTCTTAGCGTTATTTATTAAAATGTTAAAAGTTGGAGGAAGATGTGCTTGTATCGTTCCGGATGGAGTTTTATTTGGCTCATCAAAAGCACATAAATCCATTCGAAAAGAATTAGTAGAAAATAATAGACTACAAGCAGTCATTTCTATGCCTTCAGGAGTATTCAAACCATATGCAGGAGTTTCTACAGCTATTTTAATCTTTACAAAAGATCCAAGTGGAACAAAAGACGTATGGTTCTACGATATGAAAGCGGATGGATATTCATTAGATGATAAACGATCACAAGTATCTGAAAATGATATTCCAGATATTATCGAAAGATACCATAACTTAGATAAAGAAGTAGACAGAAAACGTACAGAACAAAGTTTCTTTGTCACTAAACAAGAAATTGTTGATAACGGATACGATTTATCAATAAACAAATATAAAGAAATTGAATATGTTCCAGTAGAATATCCACCTACATCAGAAATATTAGATGAAATATTCAAATTAGATGAAGAAATCAACAAAGAATTACTTGAATTAAAAGAGTTATTAAAGAATGACTAGAAAGGAGGACAATACAAATATGACAATATGTCAAATTTTAGATTTAGTACGATAATATAAGTATATAAATTACATTATTACTCAAATTATTAAGGAGGACTTTAAAATGGGTTTAAGATATAGAAAAAGTGTCAAAATATGTAAAGGTGTTCGTGTTAATTTTTCAAAAAGTGGTGTTGGATTAAGTTTTGGGACAAGAGGATTACGCTATTCTATTGGTGCGGATGGAAGAAATAGAATAAGTGCAGGAATACCAGGAACAGGATTGTACTATACAACTTCTACAAAAAGAGGCAATAGTAAACAAGCTTCAAATTCACAAAATAAGTCAATTACAGTTTCGCTAGAAAATGGAAACAAAATTACAATTAATCCAGAAGATGTTGATAAATATAATGAAACAGTAGCAATTTTATTTGAAGGCCATCGTTCTTGTTCTCCATCAATCGATTGGGAAGAAATTAAAACATCAAAACCACCTTTTGAGTTAGGAAGTAAAGGTCCATTAGAAATTGAAGCAGAGAAAAAATATAACGAGTTATCACCAGGTGTTATGGGATCTTTGTTTAAAGGAAGTTTCAATAAGAAAAAAGAAACATACTATGAGAATATATCTAAAGCAAAAGAAGAAGATGAAGAAAACTATAAGTCATGGGAACATGATGTAGATATGGCTAAAAAAGTTTTAGATGGAGATATAGATACATATTATGACGTTGTGTCTGAAATAAATCCTCTGGAAAATTTATCTAAATTAGGAGTTGATTTTGAAATTGGAACTGACAATCCAAACTATATGGAAGTTGAATTTACTACAAATTGCCGAGAAATAATCCCTAATGCTTCACTTAGTTTAACTTCTACAGGAAAAGTGTCACTGAAGAAATTAACAAAAACAGAAATGTACGAGAATGCTCAAAAATATGTATGTAGTTATTCAATAAAAATTGCTAGAGAATTATTTGCGGCACTGCCAATCAACATTATTTATTTAAATGCCGTTGATAATAATGAAACCATTTTATCTGTGAAATTTGAAAGAGAAAGATTCATTAATACAGATTTTTCTTCAATATATGTATGTGATTTTGTTTATTCGTTTATTCATAATGTTAAATTTCTTAAGACACAAGGATTTAAAGAAGTCGATAGATTATCTATAAATGATGATTTGTGTGATACTACTTCAAAAAAGAAAAATACTAAGTTAAATGTTGATATTCCATTTGGATGGTATTCACAAAATCAAAACTTCATAAAACCAAGAGATGATAAACTATTTGATTTGTTATATATAGCAAAAACAACTAAAACACCTAAAGAAGAGATAGCAGCTTATAAGAAATTGATTTCATACTATCTTGAGTATCAAAAAGAATGCCAAAGTAAAGGTGTTTTATTTGAAAAGTATTTTGAAGAAACTCATGTTTATGCTAATAACAAAAAGAACTCCATGCTTAATTCTTGGAAAAAACATTTAGATGAATTAGAAGAAAATTATTTAGATTTAATGGAGCAACAAAAAGCAATGGAAGAATTATCTCCAACATTAAAACAAGATATAATTGAAATTATTAAAAATAATCCTGGAATTTTACAAAAAGATTTAGTTAAGAAATTTAATCCTTTGGTTAAACAAAAAATATTGGATACATTATGGCAAATACAATGTGATGGTATTTTAAGAAAGGAAAAAGTTGGAAATTCTCGAGCATTATTTATTGAAAATAACTTAAATCACTGAAATTGGAGGAGAATTATTATGGGATTTTTAAAACATCTAAAGGAATTGTTTAAGACAGAAGAAGACATAACAGAAAAGGATGTTTTTCAAAGGAGTGATGAAAAATGTGAAATCAAATACGAAAATATTGTTGACGATAAAAATACTATTCGAAAATATAGCAATAATTTTTCTTTTTTTGATGAGGAAAACAAATTTTTACAATATGCATATTATGATGTTGAATTAAATGACATTAACTATGATCAAATAGATTTTTCAAAAATAGAGGTTGAGCATCAAATTTATTTTGAATTTGATGATGTTTTGAATAAACAAAGTAGAATAAAAGCTATTTATGACAACGATATGTGCATTGGCTACATTCCTCAGAATAGGCTTCATGATATGGTTATCAGATTTGCAAATAGTAGAAGTAAACAAGTTTGTGGGATGACTACATATGTTAACGAAAGTGAAAAAAGAATACAAATTGGGTTAGCATTTTATAGAGAAATAGATAAAAATACAATTTGCAAGGAGTTCAAATTAACAAAAACCACTAAAAAAATTGATGGTGAAAGCCGTCAAGATAATTTATGCTATTGCTATATTGGCGATACAGTAGATATAGATTATAACTACGATACTGATACTTATATTGTTTTTTGTGGGGGCTTAGAAATAGGAGAAATTGGGAAAGCTAATTCTTCTAAAATTCTTGAATATGAGGAAGAAGGAATGGATATTAAAGGTGCAGTAACTTATCTTGAAGAAAACGAAAAAGGAAATATTGAATGTAAAGTAAAATTAGTTATTCGATAAGATGTATTAGGAGCAAAATTATGCATCTCACTATTTTGATGGTAGAATATAGCTTGTGTAAGGATTTTTTTCTTGAAAATACTTAAATGTTGTTGGAGGGGGAATAGATGTTTTATAACAATTTTAAAAATGAGGCACTTGAAGCTCATAATAAAGCAGTTAATTCATATAGAAGAATATATGATTCTTTTGTTAAACAATGTGAAAAACTATATAAAATAAGAATAAAAGCTTGTAATACAATTGAATTAATTCTTACTTTGATTAACAGTATTGCAAATAAACCAAAGGAATTTGTTACTGATATAGAAGAAATATCAATTGAAAAACAGACTTTTCACGATACGGAAGAATATCAAAATAAGGCAAATGATTCTTTAAAGTTTTCGGCTTTAGGTACTGTAGCTGGAATAAGTGTTGGAACAGTTGTTGCAACTGCGTCTAGTGCAGCTTATGCTGGTCCCATTGGATTAGGAATTGGTGTTGGTGCAACAGCGGCATCGGTTTTAAAATTGTCATTTGATAATACATTAGAAAATTAATACACCAATGTTGATAAAAAACACCAATCGAAGCACATTTTATTTTATATTGTACAACATTGGTGTTTTAATTTTATTGAACTAACACATCTCTGTATGGATAAAAGTATATTGGTTCATC
>JAQYFP010000180.1 GCA_028723085.1 Erysipelotrichaceae bacterium
CTGATTTTTTTTTGAAGAAACGACACGACAAAAGTCACAATAAAAACAAATAGAATCACAAAAAGGAATATGAATATAACAATTCATTTATTCTTCATCCATTGAAAGAACAGCCATGAATGCTTCTTGTGGAATTTCAACAGATCCCACCATCTTCATTCGTTTCTTTCCTTCTTTTTGTTTTTCCAACAATTTCTTTTTACGAGAAATATCCCCTCCATAACATTTCGCCAATACGTTTTTACGCAATGCTTTAATGTTTGTACGAGCTATAACTTTTCCTCCAATTGCCGCTTGAACAGGAATTTCAAATTGCTGTTTTGGAATGATTTCTTTTAATTTAATTGTCATCGCATTTCCACGGCGATACGCAAAATCTTTATATACAATCGTACTTAGTGCATCGATTACTTGTCCATTCAATAGAATATCCATCTTCACTAATTTACTTTCACGATATCCGCATAATTCATAATCAAGAGAGGCATATCCTTTAGTACATGATTTCATCTTGTCAAAGAAATCAAAAATAATTTCACTTAAAGGCATATCATATTTCATCATCATTCTTACATCATCTAAGACTTGTAAATCAACATATTCACCACGTTTTTTCTGACATAAATCCATCATAGCTCCTACACATTCTTTAGGAACCATAATCTCGGCACTTACATAAGGTTCTTCAATATGATCAATATTTTGAGCTGGTGGTAAAGCAGCTGGATTATCAATAGCTTCCATTGTTCCGTCTGTTTTATATACATGATAGATAACTGAAGGACTTGTTGCGATTAAATCTAAATTAAATTCTCTTTCAAGTCGTTCTTCTACTACATCCATATGCAACAAACCTAAGAAACCACAACGGAATCCAAATCCAAGGGCTTGGGATGTTTCTGGTTCAAATTGTAAAGAAGCATCGTTTAATTTTAATTTTGATAAAGCTTCTTTTAAATCATCATAACGTGCATTATCAACTGGATAAAGACCACAATAAACCATAGGATTCATTTCACGATATCCTTTTAATGGCATTTGTGCAGGTCTTTCACAGTGTGTAATCGTATCACCTACACGAACATCTTCTATATTTTTGATTGCCGCACTAATCCAACCTACTTCCCCAGTTTGAAGTTGGTCTTTTACTACTTCTTTAGGTGTTCTTACTCCTACTTCGATTACTTCATATTCAGCTCCAGTAGCCATAAAACGAATTTTATCTTTTGGCTTAATAGAACCATTTTTCACAGAAACAAAGGCAATGACGCCGCGATATGAGTCATATACAGAATCAAAGACTAATGCTTGTAAAGGAGCATTTGGATTTCCTTTAGGAGCAGGTAATTTATGAACAATTTCTTCTAACACTTGGTCTACATTTAATCCTGATTTAGCACTAATTTCAACAGCTTCAGAACAATCCAAACCAATCATATTTTCAATTTCTTCTTTCACCACATCAGGTTGCGCACTAGGAAGATCAATTTTATTTAAAACAGGCAAAATCTCTAAATCATTATCTAAAGCTAAATAAACATTTGCCAATGTTTGGGCTTGAACTCCTTGGGTTGCATCAACAACTAAAATAGCTCCTTCACATGCTGCAAGTGATCTTGATACTTCGTACGAAAAATCGACGTGTCCTGGTGTATCTATTAAATGAAATAAATAGTATTCACCATTTTTGGCATGGTAAACAAGTTGAACTGCATTTAATTTAATTGTGATTCCTCTTTCTCGCTCTAAATCCATTGAATCCAAGATTTGGTTTACCATTTCTCTTTTTTCAACGGTATCCGTTAATTCAAGAATACGATCGGCTAAAGTTGATTTTCCATGGTCGATATGAGCCACAATAGAAAAATTACGAATATGAGACTGATCCATAGAAATGCCTCCTTATTCAACACGTGTTCCCACTAAATTTCTACCCATTCCATTGTAGAAATCTTTTGCATTTAAAACAGGTTTTCCTTCCATTTGACATTGATCAATAAGTAGAATTCCTTCATTTAAATACAAACCAAATCCATCGTTAACTAGTCCTGCAAATGTCATTGGATTTAGTACTTGTGATTGCATATAGCGCGCTTTCAATACTTTAAACTTTTTATTTTTTACAATAAAATAAGCTCCTGGTTCATTCGATAAAGCACGAATCTGATTAAAAATATGAACATCATCTTGATTTAAATCGATGTGTTCCTCACTTTTAGAAATAACCGGTGCATAAGTAGCTAGATTTTCATCTTGTTCAACAAAATAAGCTTGACCAGTAACTAGTTTATCCCAATTTCTTAGTAATAATATACTAGCCGCTTGTGCCATTTTTTCAAAAACAGAAGATGAATTATCTTCATCTAAAATTTCTACTTTTTCAACATCTAAAATAGGTCCGGCATCCATTTTAGGCGCCATTTTCATTAGTGTCATTCCAGAAACGGAATCGCCATTCCAAATAGCTCTTTGAATAGGTGCGCCTCCTCGTAAAGCTGGAAGAAGTGATCCATGTAAATTAACAGCACCATATACAGGAGCATCTAAAATCACTTTAGGAACAATTTGTCCATAGGCACATGTAACGATGATATCTGGTTTATAATCTAATATTGTTTGATAGTCTTCTTTGATACGAACTGGTTGAAATACTTCAATTCCATGTTGAACAGCCACTTCTTTAACTTCAGAAAAAACTAAATTTTGTTTACGTCCTTTTTTCTTATCTGGTTGGGTAACAACTAAACCAACTTCAATATTAGCTTGTAGCATATTTTCTAATATTGTAGCAGCAATTTGCGGAGTACCCATAAAAATGCATCGAATTTTATTCATACATAACCTCCATCGACATGTATTATATCTTATTTTTTTAAAATAGTTAATGTATTTTTTTGATGTCTTATTGCATTTAAAAAAAGATTTTGTTATAATTTTAAAGCAATTTATGTCAGGAGGTGCAACCTATGCCACAAATCAATTCTCAAAAGAAACGTGTTAAAACAAACAACAAAGCACACATGTTAGTTGTATCAAAAAAATCTGCTGTAAAAACTTCAATCAAAAAAGTATTAGCAGCTGTTGAAGCTAATGATAAAGAAGCTGCTGTTGCAGCATACAATGAATGTAGCTCAAAATTAGATTCAGCTGTTGCAAAAGGAGTTTACCACAGCAATTACGCTAGTCGTCAAAAATCACGTTTGTCAACTGCAATCAACAACATGAAGTAATAAATAAGAAGGTCAATATTGAAGTGAACTGAATAAGTTGGACCAACTTAGGAGGTTCACTTTTTAATATGCGATATACAAAAGAATTTAAATTGGAATGTGTAAAGAAATATTTAAATGGAACATATATTGAAGATCCGGGAGGATGTTCTCACGAG
>JAQYFP010000181.1 GCA_028723085.1 Erysipelotrichaceae bacterium
TTAAAAATATAATATGTATAACTTGTTTCAGCATTTGCCAATCCAAGCATACTGATAATCATCAAAAGACATCGACCTAATCCACATCCAACTAATACTGGGATAATTGGTCCGATACATCCTGTGATAGCTCCGATTAAACTAGAAACAAATCCTTTTTTCTTTTTTTCTTCAATTGGTTCATCTTCTTTAATTCCCGCTAATTCACAAACATCTAAATATACATCGTGTACGTGTGTACCGATTACAACTTGATATTGTCCCCCTGATTTTACTAAAGAAACAACTCCTTCAATGTTTTCTAATTTTTGTTCATCCACTTTGGCATTGTCATTGAACGTAAAACGTAAACGTGTCATACAATGTGTTAATGATGCGATGTTTTTCTTTCCACCGACTGCGCTCAAAATCTCACGAGCTAAATTTTCATACTTCATCTTTTTTCTCCTTTTATTTTTTTTATTTAAGCAATTCATATTTATTTTTCTTGGATGACCTTAGCAATATGAATTGTTAAAAACAAACACTCTTCACTTTCTAATACATAGTTATATCTCTCTTCAATAAAAGTTTTAATTTTTAAAGAACAAAGATAAGATTGAATGTATTTTTCCTTCATAATTTCCAATAAATCTTGATTTAAAGGATCATTATTTTGGGTTGCCTTAGTAAAAATACGTTTCCCAAAGTATTTTAAATGTGTCACAAAGCGATAATAAGACAATGAATTTTCATCTAATTCAACTTGAAAATACAATTTCACAATACTTAATACTTCTTGAATTAAATTAGTAATTTCATAGACATCTCCCATATCTTTTCCAACTTCACTGCTTACAATATGCATCGCAATAAAGCCAGCTTCGTCTTCTGGCATTTCAATGTCGTATTTCTCTTTAATTAATTCCAATGTCCATAAACCTAGTTCATATTCATCTTTATAAAAATGCTTAATTTCATGTATTAATTGATTTTTTAATGGAATTCCATCTTTAAATCGTTCAATACTTGAATGAATATGATCTGTTAATGTGATATACAACAAATCATCAATTTCCGTATTTAGTTCTTTACGAGCTTTTTGAATGACTTGATCCGATATTTCCATGTATTCAATAGGAATATCTTTCAACATATTCATCATTTTCTTTTGATTTGGCTTTAAACACACTTCAAAACATTTTTGAATCTTAGATACATCAATGTCATCGCCTGCTTTTTTTCCATAAGCAATGGCTTTCCCCATTACAACAATCTCTTCTTTACGATCGTTTAATGTGATGACGGCGTTGTTATTCAGGATTTTTTTAATCAGCATGCTTCCTCCTAAAAAATAAAAAAACCTGCTCACAGAAAAAAACTGTAAACAGGTTTTGTGTAGTCACGGTCAACTCTAACAATCCATAAATTACATTTAGATACTATCATACCCATTTTTTAAAATCAAGAAACTTTGAAAGGGTTTACACATAATTTACGTTATTTACTTCAATCCAATATAAACTTTGTGCAATTCTTACTTTCTTTCCTTCCAATAATAATTCCTTTTGAAATTCTCCTGCTAGCGTATTCACTGCCGCCCAAAATGTTCTTTGCCCGGTTTGTTGTCCGTCAATATAATAATTCATAGTGCCACCTCGATTTCTAATATTATGCCAAATTTAATTAAAAACAAGACTTGAAATATCGTTGTTTTAGTTGTTTTGAACACATAAAAAAAAAGTGTATTGTTGCTTTTGAACAATACACTTTGTCAATTAAATTAATAATTTTCAGCATGAATTTCAAAATAAGCTTGTGGATGATCACATACCGGACAAACTTCTGGAGCTTGTGTTCCCACTACAATGTGACCACAGTTACGGCATTCCCAAACTTTTACTTCACTTTTCGCAAATACTTCTGCCATTTCCACATTCTTTAATAACGCTCTATAACGTTCTTCATGGTGTTTTTCAATAGCAGCTACCATTCTGAATTTTTTAGCCAATTCAGGGAATCCTTCTTCTTCAGCTGTTTTGGCAAATCCATCATACATATCAGTCCATTCGTAGTTTTCACCTTCAGCAGCTGACAATAAGTTATCGGCAGTTGATCCAATTCCATTTAATTCTTTGAACCACATTTTAGCGTGTTCTTTTTCATTATCAGCTGTTTTTTGGAATAAAGCACTAATTTGTTCGAAACCTTCTTTTTTCGCAACTGAAGCAAAGAAAGTATATTTATTGCGTGCTTGTGATTCACCTGCAAAAGCAGTTTCTAAGTTCTTTTCTGTTTGTGTTCCTGCATAAGGATTAGATTTAGCTTCTTCTACTTTTTCAAAAACTGAAGCTGGTTTCTTACATAAAGGACATACATAATCTTCTGGTAAAACATCTCCTTCATATACATATCCACATACTTTACATACCCATTTTGACATATTTATTTCCTCCGTTTTAATTTCTTTCATGGCGACAATCTTCACATACATAGCTTATATTTAAATCATATGACTCAACTGGTACATCCAATTGATTTTGAAGTGATGACGTTAAATCCGTTAAAAACAAATCCGTAATTTTTCCACATTTCTTACAAATCAAATGATCGTGGCGAATGATTTTGTCATAACGATCTGGTTGTCCATCGACCTTCACTTTATGAATGAGTCCTTGATCATATAAACTCGAAAGATTGTTGTAAACAGTAGCTAAGACAATCTTACTGTTCTGTTCTTTCATCTTGAAATAAATCTCTTCAGCGGTTAAATGACAATTAGATAAATTGATTAAATCGAGTATCATTTTAGCGTATTTAGTCATATTAGCCTCCTTTAGAATTATTCCAATTCTATTTTATTTATTTTGTTCCTCTTTGTCAACCCTATGACTTAAAATATATTTTTCAATTGTTTTAAATTGTTTCAAAGCCGCTTGTTTAAAACGAAAAGACGAAATTCTTCCCTTCTTATTTTCTTCATTCTTAATATCAAAATAATCTTCTGTATATGTTACATTACACGTACCATCATTAAGGTCTTCTACAACATATGCCATTTTCACAATTTCTTTAGAATTTGAAATATTCGCTTTATATTCTTTACCTGGAACAAATGATTCAACTTTTACATGAATAGTATCGTGTTTCCCTTTTTTACTATATTGCGTACCCGTTTGAATTTTATGAACCTTTTTATTTGTAGCTTGATGAATATCTTCAATAATTGATAATTCAAAGGCATCAAATAATTCTTTTGGTGTTACTTTCATTATTTTACTGTATTCCATAGTTTATCCCTCAAATTGATCTAAGTACTTTTGTACAGATCTTGTCATTTCTTTTGAAAACTCTGAGTTATATTTTCTTGTACAGAAAGCTTGAATCCAAGAATCATATAAAGTTGGATCACATTTATTCGATAACATATCCTTTAATTCTTCTTCCTTTAATTCATGGTATGTGTTTTCTTGTACAATGTATTTTTTATTTTGGCGAAGTGGTTTTACTCTATCTTTTTGTTGTTGGGTTGGATATCCAAATACTAATAAAGCGGCTGGGAAAACATATTCCGGTAAATTCAATAATTCTCTTTGTCGTTCATAGTTTTCCATTACGTCTCCAATGTAACAAGAACCAATGCCATAGCTTTCTGCTGCCACTACTGCGTTTTGAGCTGCAATTAGAGCATCATCAACAGCTAAAAGTAAATCTCCTACTCCTGGTTTTCTAGGATTACAGTTTCCGTAATTGTACGCATCGTACCATTTTTTACAATCCGCTAAAAATACTAAAACCAATTGTCCTTGGGCAATAAATGATTGATGATCACAAGTTTCACATAGTTCTTTTTTAATGTTTTCATCACTGATTTTTAGAATGGTATACAATTGTTGGTTACCTGCTGTAGGTGCTTGAAAAGCAGCTTCTAAAATTTCTTCTTCAATTTCTTTACTTATTTTTTGATCTGTAAAAACTCGTACGCTTTTACGATTATATAGTTGTTCAATTGTTTGATTCATATTAATTCCTCCTAGATTTATTTTAATTCTTATTGAATACAGAATCAATTATGATATAATTGGTATAACCAAAATGGTTATACCAATTGGAGGAAGTATGGAACAAAGTGCTAGAGATATTGCCTTAAATTATTTTCTAGAAGAAATAAAAGAAAATAATTTAAAACCAGGAGATAAAATTCTTAATGAACGACAGTTATCTGAAAACCTTGGAATTTCACGGGTTCCTTTACGTGAGGCCATTACGATTTTATCAACTCTGGGTATTTTAGAAGTTCGTCAAGGATCTGGAACCTACGTAAGCAATAAAGATTCGCATATTTTATCGACTATCATTACTAAATATGGTTTCTGTGATCGATTTATGGTAGATGAAGTTTTTGAAGCGCGTTCTTTATTAGAAGCCGATGGAGCTAAATTAGCCGCTCGTAATCGAACTAAAAGTGATTTAGAAAACTTACATGATGTTTTAAATCAACATGAACAAGCAACAAAACAATACTATGCGCATCAAATTAGTGAAGAAGAAATGATGGATTACGATGGAAAAGTTCATTTAAGCATTGCCGCAAGTAGTCACAATAACTTTTTGGTACAAATCATTGAAGCCATTCGTAGTGTCACTATGGAACAACATTATTTTTCTAAAGAGAATACCCGTGATTCTCAACATTTTTTAAAGTCTTGTGAATTTCATAAAAACATTGTCTTAGCTATCGAGCAACAAGACGAACAAAAAGCTTATGAAATGATGCAAGCTCATATTTATCAAGTTGAAAACGCATTAGACATTGAGTCAATAAGGAGGAAAAAATGAAAACATTAAATTGGGCAACTTTAGGTTGTGGTGTAATTGCGAATCAATTAGCACAGGCTCTACAAAAACAAGGAAGAAATTTATATAGTGTTGCGAATCGTACGCATGATAAAGCAATCGCATTTGCGAATAAGTATAATATAGAAAAAGTATATGATTGTATTGATGATGTGTTTGAAGATGAAAATGTTGATATCATTTATATTTCTACTCCCCACAATACGCATATTCAATATTTAAGAAAAGCTTTAGCTAATGGTAAGCATGTTCTATGTGAAAAAGCTATTACTTTAAATTCAGATGAATTAGAAGAAGCTATTCGCTTAGCGAATGAACATAATGTGATTCTTGCGGAGGCTATGACCATTTTCCACATGCCAATTTATAAAAAACTAAAAGAGGTTCAGTTAGGTGAATTAAAAATGATTCAAATGAACTTTGGTAGCTATAAAGAATATGATATGAATAATCGTTTCTTTAATCCTAACTTAGCAGGTGGAGCTTTATTGGACATTGGTGTATATGCCCTATCTTTATGTCGTTACTTTATGTCAAGTTGTCCAGATCAAGTACTTTCTCAAGTTAAAATGGCTCCTAGTGGTGTCGATGAACAAGCTGGTATTTTATTAATGAATCCAGATGGACAAATGGCTACCATTGCCTTAACACTTCATGCCAAACAACCAAAACGTGCTACATTAGCTTATGATCAAGGTTATATTGAAATCTATGAATATCCACGTGGACAAGAAGCTACGATTACTTATACTAGTGATGGTCATAAGGAAGTTATTCAATGTGGAGATACTAGTGATGCATTAGTATATGAAGTGAACGACATGGAACAAGCTATTTTAAATGGTTCTTCAATGTGCTTGGATTATACTCGTGATGTTATGAAATTAATGACAGAAATCAGAAAGTCTTGGGATTTCTATTATCCAGAGGAGAAATAATTATGGAATATAAAAGATTTGAAAATACTATTGTTGTTCGTATAGACAAAAACGAAGAAATACTAGAACAAGTAAAGGAAATCGCATTAAAAGAAAATATAAAACTTGCTTCTATTCAAGCTTTAGGAGCTATCAATGATTTTACTGTTGGTGTATTTAAATGTGATGAAAAACAATACTATGCGAATCATTTTGAAGGAAGCTATGAAATTGTATCTCTAACAGGAACAATTAATACAATGAATAATGAATTTTATTGTCATCTTCATCTAAGTGCTGGAAACGATAAAGGAGAAGTATTTGGTGGACATCTAAATAAAGCCATTGTATCTGCTACTTGTGAAATGATTATTACAGTGATTGATGGAACCGTTGATCGTGTATTTAATGAAGAAGTGGGATTAAATTTATTTAAATTTTAAAAATAAGCCAGATTTTATTCTGGCTTATATATTTTATTGGCATATTCAGTAGGACTAATGCCGTATTCTTGTTTAAAACGACGAGAAAAGTAATGAATGCTTGAAAATCCTAATAAGTTAGATATTTCTGATATTGTATACTTACTTTCTCTTATTAATTCTTTACTCTTATTCAATTTCATATTTAAGATATAGCGTTTAGGAGCTATATGTAAGTTATTATTAAAAAGATTTTGAAGAGAGCTTCTAGACAATCCAAAGTGTTGACACAATTCTTCTACGTTATTAAAATCACTAAAAATATTTTCATTAATATAAAGTAGTATTTCATTTATTAGTTCATTTTCAAAGTTCTGTTGCATTGGTGTACTTGCGACTTTTTTATCGGTTTCTGATAATAAAAGCGAAGAAATGATGCGATTTAATGAAGAAAATAATAATACATTACTTTTAGTTGAACTTCCTTCTACAAAATGATCAAGAGATGCTTTCATAGAACGACTAACTGGGAAAACTTTATTAATTAATTTTAAGTGGTCTTCTTCTTTTTTTAAGTCCATATCAACAATAATTGATAAATAAGAACATGAATTATCATGGGTATTTTGATCATGGAATTGATTTGGTCCATAAATCATTAACTCATTGGCATGTAATACGTATTCAATTCCATCTACAAACGTATGAAGAACACCTGAATCTACATAAGTAATTTCCCAATAGCGCAAAGATTCCCCTGCAAATTGATAGTGACTATTTCTCACGTTGTAATAATACGCAATTAATTCTTTAATATTAATTTCTGGCAAAATACGATGATAAGAATATTCTTTTTCTAAGAATATATTTTCAATTCGACATCCCTTTAGAAATGCCAATTCGACTTTAGAACATTCTCCTAATGGAATTACATTAAAATAATTTCCCTTATTGATTTTAATAATACGATGCACCACAAATTCATCATAAGATTCATTATTGATATCATCGGTAATAATCAATAACGAAATGCCCTCAATTGATTTTAAATACACATCATCTGTTGCCCTTAAAAAATAAGTAATAGAATCACTTGTTGCGTTTAATATGTAATTGTTTTTATGGGATTCTTTACTATGCGTGTGATCCGTATACACTTCTCCATATTTCAAGAAATCCACACTTGATGTCTTCTTAAACACGTTGTCCTCTTTCATTCTTATAATAACAAAAGAGGCTCGAATAATCGAGCCTCAAATAAGAGAGTATTTTATGCAATTGATCTTAGGCTACAGTCCAAGGAACTGGTACTAATGGTGTATATCCACCAGCCCAGATACCGAAGATTGCTCCAACAATACCAATTACTAAGATTAGACCGATACATTTAACAGGTGTCCAACCTTTTTTCTTAATTAAGAAATACATTAATAAAGTTAATAATAATGGTAATAAGCAAGGTAAGATCATATTCAAGTAGTTTTGAATAACGATTGGGCTTTCACCGTTTTCGATAACGATACCTAATTGAGTACCACCACCATAGTTAGCAATTAATGCACCAACAACGAATACTCCTAAGATAGAAGCAGCGTGAGTAAATTCTTGAGCATATTCAGTCATCATGCTGACAGCTTTCATACCCAAGTTGTAAGACCAATATAATAATCCATAACGTAATGCCATTTCGCATCCGAATAATACGATGAAGTATAGGATTGGTCCCATCATAGAACCATCAATAGCCATATTAGCTGTTAAACCAGCAGTAATAGGAACTAATGTATACCAGAATAATGCATCTCCGATTCCTCCTAATGGAGCAGCAACAGAAATACGTACTGAACGAATAGTTTGTGGATCAGTTTTTAATTGTTCCATTGATAATACGATACCCATAACGAATGTTACAGCGAATGGGTGAGTATTAATGAAGTCCATGTTATGAGTCATAGAAGTAGCTAAGTCTTCTTTGTTAGTGTGGATTTCTTGAAGTCCAGGTAACATTGCCCATAACCATCCAGCTGATTGCATACGTTCGTAGTTGAACGCAGCTTGTAATTGGCAAGAACGCCAAACCATTTTGTTAATAGTTTTTTTGCTAACACGAGGAGCTGGGGTAGTATCTACGTATCTTAAGTTTTGATTAGATTCCATCGCTCATTCCTCCTTCTTCAATTTTCTTGTTCATTCCACTCATTCTGAAGTCATTCAATGCTAAGAATACTCCTAGGAATGCAACTAATAATAATGTAGCTGATGCTAATGCATCGATGTTTCCAATTACTAATGCAACTACGAAACCAGCTAATAAGTAACCCCACATATCGTTTGCTAACATGATCTTTAATAAGATAGCGAATCCGACGAAACGCATCATACCACCGGCAGCACTTAAACCACCCATGAACCAAGAAGCATTTTCAGATAATGATTGTAAAGCACCTGACATTGCAACACCACCAACATAAGCGATGATAGCGATTACTGCGAATAATGAACCTAAAATTAACATTGAAGTATTTAATACAGCAGTGATTCCTTTAGGGTTAGCTTCAGCAGCAGCTTTATCAGCTTTAGCCATTAATCCTGACATTACAGTAAATGTTAATGTTACAACATATTGACCGAAAGTAGCGAAAATCATACAAGCACCTAAAGCAGCGTTGATATCCATATCAGCTTTAACAGCGAAAATCATAGCTACGATAGATCCTAATACAGCGTTAGGAGGCTGAGCCCCACCAACTGGCATGTTACCAATCATCATTAATTCATAAGTACCACCAATTACTAATCCTGTTTGAACATCTCCAAGGATTAATCCAATAATAGGACAAGCAACGATTGGACGATACATAATTTCAGTTAATGAGAATTGGTCGATAGCGAAAATAAAAGTGACGATTGCTAATAAAACAATTTCAATAACATTCATATTTTTTTCTTCTCCAATTCTTGTTCTCTAGTTTGATTTTTTTGATTTAGATTATTTAAATAATTTATCTAAATCTTCTGCAGCATATTGAGGAACTCGACGAATTTCAAGTTCAACACCCAATTCTTGCAATTTTTTGAAAGTAGCAACATCATCGTCATCTACAGCAACACTTGTAGCAACTTGACGTTTACCTTCTGACATGTGCATGTTCCCGATGTTTACTTTTTTAATAGGAACTCCACCTTCCACAAGTCTTAATACGTCTTGTGGTGTTTCACAAATAATGGCGATCATTTGTTTAGGACTTGCTTTACCAATAATTTGGATTGTTTTGTCAATTGAGAAATATCTCGTTTGAGCATAACCTGGAGCAGCCATATTCATTAACCCTTGACGCAATTTATCAGTAGATACTGCATCATTGGCAACTAATAATAAGTTAGCTCCAACAGATCCACACCATTGAGTAGCAACTTGTCCATGAATTAAACGATTGTCAATTCTTGTTAAAACGATGTTTGGCATAAAAAACTCTCCCTTCTTAGGACGCACTCTTTTGTCCTCTATGCTTGTATTATAGTTTTTTTTACTTAAAAAATATTTACAGTTTTTGAGCTCCGTTTTGTTTTTTTTAATAAAAAATCGAAATGTAAACGCTTTAATTCAGCAAAAAAATTAAAAAATTACGGTTTCAAAAGCTAACAAATACACTATAAACAAACACATTTGAAGATTTTATCACAAAAATAAAGAAAAATGAACAATTATTTACCCTTGCATTTTAAATAATCTAAAAAAAATTTGATTTTTTACATCGTTTTTATATTAAAAATGCAAAAATTGGATTATAATTAACAAAAAATACAACAAAGAAAGGGAAAATACTATGTTTAATAAGACTTCAAGCGTTGAATTTTTAAAATATGGAGATGTTTACGGAGATTCTTCTGATCAATCATACGATGAAAATCACATTTTAACGATTCAAAATGATTCTTTTACCTATATGTTTGTCGCAGATGATGATGTATACGTTAAAACATGTGAAGGAATTTGTATGTTAGTTGTATCAAATGTACTGGATCCAGATCAATTTGAAGAATTTGTCATTCATCGTACGATTAAAATTAATAAAGGTACCTTTTTTAATTTTATACCATTAGGAAACCAAGCAAAAATTGAAATGGCATTTTCTCAATCCACTTCAATTATTAATAAATTCTTTAAAAATATTTATTGCCATAAAAAAATAAAACCAACTCTTCGTATTAATGAACTCGTAGCCTATTACTACAACATACGTAGTTCAAACTATACTTTTATTGGTGAAAAAGATCAGCACTGGGAAATCACTTATGTTGATTCGGGTACATTATATACAAATATTGAAGGAAATGACTTTGAAGTTCATTCCAATGAATTAATTGTATACGCTCCTGAACAATTTCACACACAAAGCACTAAAGAAGGCGTTTGTTCGTATTTAACTTTTATTGTTTCGATGGATATTTCAGAAGACGACAAAGCAAAGATTACAGAAAGAGTATTTAAGATTTCAAGAGAAGCACGTAGTGCTCTAGAAAAGTTTGTACAGGCTGATGATTCAAAATCACCATATGATGAAAATGATATGATTTTTTCATTAGAAAAAGTTATTAATTCCATTTTAATTTCTGCAACTCAAAAAGAAAATAAAGTTGCCAGCACACCAATGCAACAAAGATTTGAAAACGAATTAATGAATGAAATATTACTTCATATCAATCAAAATATTTATACTTCTTTAAACGTTGAAGAAATATGTGATTACTTTGCCCTAAGTCGTAGTACACTACAAACTTTATTTCGTAATAACTTAAATGTTGCACCTAAGGAATATATAAGCAATTTAAAACTTGAAAAAAGTAAATTATTAATCAAAGAAAGTAAATACACGATTTCTGAGATTGCATCTATTTTAGGTTTTTCAAGCATTCATTATTTTTCACGTCGATTTAAACAAAAATTTGGCATTAATCCAAGTGAATATGCCAATAAAATATTATAAAAAGACAGCTTGCGCTGTCTTTTCTTATTTAACTAAACTTAAAGCTTCTTCATCTGCAATTAAAATTACATCATCATGGAATTTTAAAATAGATGCAGGAACTTGTGGAGTCACAGATCCTTCAATTAATTCTTTTACAATTGGAGCCTTAGCTTTACCTGAAGCTACGATTAAAATTCTCTTAGCACTCATGATTTCACCAATTCCCATTGTATAAGCGTATCTAGGAACATCATCAATTGAATCAAATAAACGTGAGTTTGCTTGAATTGTACTTTCTGTTAATTCTACTTTATGTACTTTTTCTTCAAATACATCACTTGGTTCATTGAATCCAATGTGTCCATTGTTTCCGATTCCTAATAATTGAAGATCAATTCCACCCATTGATTCAATCACATTATGATATCTTTCACATTCTTCTTCAGCATTTTCAGCTTTACCATTTGGTACATTTGTGTTGTTGATATCAATATTTACACGATTGAATAAATTTTTATTCATGAAATAACGATAACTTTGATCATGTGTTCCATCAAGACCAACATATTCATCCAAGTTTACTGTTTTAACTTGTGAAAAATCTAAGTCTCCTTTGTCACACCAATGAGCTAAAGTATCATAAATTCCAATAGGAGTTGATCCTGTTGCCAATCCTAATACACAATCATTTTTTAAAATGATTTGAGCTGAAATAATATTGGCAGCCTTTCTTGACATATCTTTATAGTCGCGTGCACGTACTACTTTTAACATATATTCCACCTAGATTCCATCTGAAAAATCATCGTTTTCTTCAACTTCGATTTGAGACATTTCAAAACGAGTGATTTGATCTTTTCCTGTATTTAAAGCAGTGTTTACTAATGTTTCAGTATCCATACCAAATTGTCTAGCCATTACAACTTCTGCTAACATTGGAAGATTTGTACCTGCAATTACTTCTACATTTTGATATGATTGTGCAATTAATACAGCTGTTTTAAATGGTGAACCACCAGCTAAATCAGAGAAAACAATAATTCCTTCGCAATCTTTTAATGATTCAATAGCAGCTGTTAAATCAGCTTGTAATTGATCTACTTCTTGTTCAAAATCCACAGCAACATAGTTTTCTTGTGGACCAGCAATTAAGTTAATTGAGCTCGTTAAACCAGTGGCAAAACGACCATGTCCTGTAACGATAATTCCTACCATAGTTCCTCCTATTTTTTAGTATATGGGTAAATAATTACACCCTTAACAACACGGTTTACTTCTCCAGATGGACAAGGATTATCAGGAGTGTATCCAGATTTTAATGATTTAAATAATGAAATTGTTTGAGCAACAGTGATGTATTCAAGACCTAATAATACATTTTCTAAATCTTCACCATTGTCAAATGAAATAAAGTAATCCGCATATTCTTTGATGTCATCATCTTTAGATGAAACAACTAAGATTTTATTTCCTTTACGTTCTGGGCTCATTTCTTTGATGATGTCATATTCATATTGACGAGTATATGGATCATCTGACATATAAACAACACATAAAGTTTCTGGGTTGATTACTGATTTAGGTCCATGTCTGAATCCCATTGGAGTATCAAATACAGTATCGATTGTACCACCATTTAATTCACACATTTTTAATGCAGATTCTTGAGCAACCCCTTTATTGTTGTTGCTTCCTAAATAAACGATACGTTTGAAATCAAATTCATCAACGATATCACTTGCTTTAGTCCAAGTTGAATCTAAGAAAGCTTGTGTTTTTTCAATAATAACTTCTACTTGTTTGCTGAATTCATCTAAGTTATCAATATTGAAAGCTAATAAAGTAGCTAAATACATATTTGAATAAGATGAAGTCATGGCAAAACTTTGGTCATGTGTTTCTGGTGTTAAATTAATTGCATAGCAGTTATCTTTACCTACAGCATATTTAGATAAAGCACCATTTGCATTACAAGTTACAAATAAGTGGTTGATGTTTTCTCCACATACAGTATTCGCAACTTCAACAGCAGCAACAGATTCAGGAGAGTTACCAGAACGTCCGTAGCTAATCAATAAAGTTGGTTTTGTTGATGATAAATAGCTTTCAGGATCGGCAACGATGTCTGTTGTAGCATATGATTTAACTTTATAGTTATTTTTCTTTGATAAATAAGCATAGATTGAATTTCCTACGAATTCACTTGTACCTGCTCCAGTTAAAATGATGTCGTAGTCTTCATTTTTAGTAGTTCTTTCGATAAATGCTTTGATCGCATCTTTTTCATTTTTTACTTGTGCAATTGTTTTTGTCCAAGTAGCTGGTTGTTGTAAAATTTCTTTTGCTGTCCAATACCCGTTTAACTCTTTCCAAGTTTCTTCTGTTTTATTAAATAACATAATATCCTCCTCTACAGGTCTTTTCAATTTGTATTATATTTTTTAAAAAGCGAAAAACAATAACCATACTAAATTGTGCAAAACGATGATTAATTAATGAACAAAAAATTCGCTATAATAAAGTTACTTGTGTTATCATTTATAAGAAAGTGAGAGATTATATGAAACAAAATAATAAAGCCAGTTTTTCAAATACAATTTTATCTGGTCCGAATATGTATACGGATAAATTTGGAAATACCATTTATTATGACAAAAGAAATAAATTAGCCTATAAAATCCGTCAAGATCAATTAAATACATTTAAAACATATCAATCACGATTTGTTCTATGTATTATCGCCTTTGTATTGTTGTACATTTTATTCGAATTAAATATCTTTTTATCATTAGGAATCACCGTTGTAATCGGAATCTTTTTAGAATATAAATTCCGTTCTTTCCTAAAACAATTACCTAAATCCACAAACTTCGATAAAAAAGATCGTGTTAAACCAGTGGATCAAATGATTGAAGCTTCTAACCAAGATTTATTGATTCGCTTTGGTTTATATGCTGCACTAGGAATTCTATTGATTGTGAATACATTTATTTCTGATAACGTAAAAGGAAAAACAGCTATTATCGTATTTAGTTATTTAGCTGCTGCCTTCGCAATCTTTATGGCATATAAGTACATTTCCTTAATTATTCGTAAGAAAAAACAAAAATAAGCTCAATTGAGCTTATTTTTTTGCACAAAAAAAGAATGGAATTAACTCCATTCTTTATTTTTTTATTTACAAGCCTTTCCTCTAGCATATGTTTGAACAACATCATAATCATTGTTCAATACAACTAAGTCAGCATCATATCCTGTACAAATTTTTCCTTTACGATCATCTACATGTAAAGCACGAGCTGGGTTAATTGTACAAGAATTTAAGGCATAATCAAATGGTACTCCTGCTTGTTCAACAACAATTTGTAATCCACGATTAATTTGTAAAGTTGAACCCGCTAAACCTTTTGTACTAGTTAAGTGAGCTGATCCATCAGGATAAACTTCAATTTCATTTCCACCAAAAATGTGTTTACTTCCAATTGGACATCCTTTAGCCATTAAAGAATCCGAAATCATAATGACATAATCTCTTCCTTTAGCCATATAGTAGTTATTTAATGAATTGACATTTGAGTGGTTTCCATCACAAATAACCTCTCCATATACATCTCTAAAACGCATAGCCGCTCCAACTAAACCAGGATTACGATGATGGAAAGGAGTCATTCCATTAAATACGTGTGTCATACTCATAGCACCATGGGCAACAGCTAAACGAGCTTGTTCATAAGTTGCTCCTGAGTGTCCTTGACTTACTAAAATACCGTTTTTAGCACAGTATTCAGTTAACGCGAAATCTTTATCATGTTCACAAGCCATTGTGATAACTTTAATTAATCCATGTGCATCTTCTTGATATTGTTTAAATTCTTCAACATCTGGTGCAATACAATAAGGTTCAGGTTGAGCCCCTTTATAAACACGATCTAGATAAGGCCCTTCAAAGTGAATTCCTAAGATTTCAGCTCCTTCATATCCTTCTTCTACAACACGAGCCACATTCTTAACAGCAGCTGATAACACTTCATGACTTTGAGTAATTGTTGTAGGGCAAATTCCTGTAACCCCTTCTGATGTAATGCATTTCATCCAGTGACGTAATCCTTCTGGTTGTGCATCATTTGTATCAAATGTATCATATCCATGAGTGTGAATATCAATGAAACCAGGAACGATACGATCATTTCCATAATCCACATCCACTTCTTTTGAACCATATTCATAAATATTCACGATTTTATCTTGGTCCATTTCGATTTGTGCAGGCATAAATTGCCCAGCAATCCATACTCTTTTACTTTGAATAATCATATTTCATTTCCTCCATTACTTTCATTCTAAACCTAAAATCAAAGTTCGTTGTTATCTTATTATACAATGTTTTTACACTTTTTAGTAAAAGCACAATTCGCAATTTGAATTTGATATAATAGACTAGAAAGAAAAAGAGGTTAATTATGAAAAAAACAATTGCTATTATTATTGTAGTCGCTATTGTGATGATGTTTTTAATTTCGACACTAAAAAAATCAACTTATAAAAGATTAGTCAATTATTTAGAAAACGGAGACTTTACTTCTTTTTATAAAGAAATTGATTCTAAAAAAGTAAAAATGCTATTAAATAATTTAAACATCATCGACATGAAATTAAATGCTGCTATCGTACAACAAAACAAACAAGAAACAAATCGTTTATTTGATGAAGTGATTAAACTCCCTTTAACTCCTTCCCAAAAAGAACACTACTACATGAAAGCTTTTAATTATTATGTAGGATTAATGGAAAAGAAAAAAGCGAAGAAATATATTGATTTAATCAATACTACATCTAATGAACGAATGAAACTCGAAGCCAATCGTGTTTATAATATCTATATTCTTAAAAACGACAAAGACCTTCGTTCTTTATTACTTGAATTAAAAGACTTAGAAGACAGTCAAAAAGGTGTAAACGAATACTTAATTTCTTTAATTTATAAAAATAAAGGCGACTTAGAAAATGCCGCAAAATATGAAGAATTAAGTAAAGAACATTTTGCCTTAGTTGATGAACAAACCGCAAAAAAATACGAAAAAGAACTAAAAGAGGATAACCCTGAGGATTAATCCTCTTTTTTTGATACAATAATAAAAAAAGGAGAATTTATGGAATACTATCAAATCCCCCAAACCAATTTATCGGTATCAAAAATTTCTTTAGGATGCATGCGCATAGCCAACAAAACAATAGACGAAGTCGATGCTCTAGTTACAGCTTGTCTAGAATATGGCATTAATTTCTTTGATCATGCCGATATCTATGGAAAAGGACAATCCGAACAATTATTTGGTGAAGTTTTAAAGCGTCATCCCGAATATCGAAATAAAATGATTATTCAAACTAAATGTGGCATTGTATCCGGTTGTCGCTATGACTTTTCTAAAGAACACATCATTCAAAGTGTAAATGAATCATTGAATCGTCTTCATGTTGATTCCATTGACATTTTACTTCTTCATCGTCCTGATGCTTTATGTGATCCAATGGAAGTAGGACAAGCATTTAAAGAATTATATGAAGCTGGAAAAGTACGTTATTTTGGTGTATCAAATCATACTCCATATCAAATAAAACTACTTCAAAAATATTGTCCTTATCCTATTATTATCAATCAATTACAATTATCCATCGTTCATTCGAATATCATTGATGCGGGTATCCATATGAATATGAAAGAACCACTTGCTTTCGATACCGATATGGGAATACTAGACTATTGTCGCTATAATGACATTATGATTCAAGCCTGGTCCCCTTTACAAGCTTCATGGACAGAAGGATCTTTTATTGATCATCCAAATTATGAACCATTAAATCAATTACTAAATCAATTAGCTTGTGAATACAAAGTATCAAAAACAGCCATTGCCATAGCCTGGATATTAAGACACCCCGCTCATATTCAGCCTATTGTAGGAACCACTTCCATCGCACATTTAAAAGAATGCATAGATGCGATTAAGGTCCATTTAACTTCTCAACAATGGTATGATTTATATAAAGCAAGCGGTAAGACTTTACCTTAAAAAACTTCATCTGAAGTTTTTTTTAGTTTTCTAGCAACATATCAAGCCATTCAATGCATCCATCTTCAAAGCAACTCTTCACAATTAAATCCGCTACTTGTTTTACTTCCTCTTTAGCATTTTCTAAGCTAACACCTAAGCCAGCTTCTTTTACACATTCTAAATCCGATATACCATCACCAATATAAGAAACTTCTGACCATTTTATATTTAATTGTTGTAATAATTTATCACATGTTTTAAATTTGTCTACACCTTTACAAACGACATCGGCCATAAAAGGAGTACTACGAATTGCTAAGACATCATATTGTTGTTCCATCTTTTGTTTTAAAAGTGGAAAATAGGTATCCATTCGTTCTTGTGATTCAGAAGCACTGAATTTACACGCATTTGATACAAAATCACATTCATCTTGTACTTTATAATCAACATTGCAATTAAACGCATCGAGTTCATATCCATGAGTATATTCATGGCAAACCACATAATTTGATTGAGTATAAGATGGTTCCAAATGATATTGAAGTGTTAAATCCCATAGTTGTTCAATTGTTTTTGAAGCAATAGGATATTCAAATAAAACCTCTTTCTTTTTCACATCATAGACACTTGCTCCATTACAAGAAATCACATAGCCTCCAAATTCATTCATTTTAATTTGATGCGCTAAAGGAAGCACACCTTGAAAAATACGAGCTGAATTTAAAATCACTAAATATCCTTTTTCTTGTAGTTGAATCAAACGATTTTGTACTTCTTCTTTCACGTACAAACCACTACTGGGATTCATTAAAGATCCATCTAAATCACAAATAATACATTTCATCTTATTTTCCTTTCAAAAAAAAGGCTGATTGTTCAGCCTTATTAGAATAATTCACTTTGATGTGTTGCGTATAAATATTCATCAATTGAATCACAAATACGATCCACAATTAAAGCCTCTGGATCATTTTCTAATAATCCTTCTCTGACTCTAGTATATTGAATTGGCATATATTGCGTCAATAAATTTAGTGGAATTCCGTGTGTACGTAAATTATTGATCATTGTATGCATTGCTTCTTGTACAGAAGGAACTGGCATATAGTAACGACAACGATCTGAGAAAGAATATTTACGCTTCATCGCAACTTCTTCTTCTGTTCCAATATAGTGTTTTGACCAATACTTAGGATCTGCTAACATAGCTTGGTCTAATACTTCTTTGAAATGACTTGCCTTATCACCAAATAATTCATTTTCAATATCAGCTAATGCGAATAAAGCTTGACGCATCATGAATGTGAAACCAGGACCTACTTTTAAAATTGCAATTCCATCTTCTACCATTTCACGTAATTTAATTTTTGTTTGGTAATCTGTTGAATGTCCTTCAAATACAATATTATCGTAATCACGAATGGCTGCACATAAATCAACAGCTTTTTCACGATCGTATTCTGTACATCCACTGTCTTTTTCTTCTACACCTGGTTGAACAACGATACCAATTACATTGCTCCAAGCATGGTCTAAACCATTGTCTTTAAACGCTTTTTCAAAAGTTGCCAATGTAGCTTTGAAGTCTTCTGGTTTTGTGACTTGTACACCTTCATCAACCGCACCTTGTGCTCCTCCTGGAATAGGAACTTCACTACCTACGATATAAACAGGTTCAATCGCATCAGGATTTTCTTCTTTTAATTTTGCGTATGTTTCTTCCGCAACTTTAGCTAAACGAGCTCCACGACGAGCAATTGTTTCATCGCTTAAACGTTCATTCACATCATCGTCAGCTACACGCATACTTGTATCAATATGGATTTTTGTGAATCCAGCTGCCACGTAACAACGAATTAATTCTTCTGCTTCTTTCATAGCTTCTTCTTCATTTAAAGAAGTGAAAGTAAGAGGACCTAAGTGATCTCCTCCTAAAAATAATTTATTTGTATCAAAACCAATTTCATTTGCGATTCCTTCTACAAATGCTTTGAAATCAGCTGGTTTCATACCAGTGTATCCACCATATTGATCACATTGGTTAGCTGTACTTTCGATTAGTACACATGATTGATCTTTTTTACCTTTTAATAAAGCCGCACGAATAACATATTCATTTGCTGAGCAACAAGAATAGATTCCAACTGCTCTTCCTTCTTTTTGTGCTTTAACAATTTGTTTTAATGGATTTTGCATATATAATATCCTCCTCATTGTTGATTATATTCGAATCATAAATAAATAAAATATCTGTACCATTTAGTATAAATTTCACATTAAAAAAGTAAAATTTAATCAATGAAATTCAAAAAAGACAAACCATTGTAAATTCCATCTTCATCAATATCACTTGTCACATAATTTGCTTTTGATTTCAACAAAGGAACGGCATTTCCCATGGCAATACTAAAACCGACCTTATCAAACATATCCATATCGTTTTCTCCATCTCCAAAGGCAAATGATTGATCAACAGGAATTTGATAAATATCTAAGAATTGTTGAATAGCTTTTCCTTTTCCACCATTATTAGAAACAATATCCACTGCATAGGGATTCCATCTTGTGATTAAACAATCACTTAGTTTTTCTTTCAATTCTTTTTCTTCTTGTTCATTCACAAAAGCAATGCCTTGATAAATCACATTTTGTGTATACTCACTGATTCTAGGAACACTAGTATGAATACTTTCCTGGGCAAAGCGTACATAATCGTTTACATAATTAATATAGAATGTATTTTTTTCGAGTAATTGAATAGGAATTATATTATTTTCATATAAATGAATTAAATTTTTTAAATTATTTCCTTCAATGGGATTAGACCATACTTCTTTAAAATTATTATCTAAAATTAATTGTCCATTTAATAAAATATACGCATCAAATAAAGATAAAGGAAACTCTAGCTCTTTTAATTCTTCTATATGTCTTCCCGAACAAACAACACAGAAAATCCCTTTATTTCGAATTTGTTTAATCGCATTTATAGTACTATCTGGAATTTTGCCTATTTTATGGGAAATCAATGTCCCATCCACATCAAAAAATACTACTTTCATAGCTTTATATTACCACAAAAAAAGAATGATTTGACTCATTCTTTAATAAAGGCTTGTGAATATCCATGTTCATTTCGTTTACTTGTTCCAATTGGATCCATAAACTGAATATTTTCAATATGATATGGTGTGACTTGATATACATAATTTAACCAATTTCGATACAATAAATTCGCATGGCTACGCCAAGTTAAAATTGGTTTATTATTAGGATCATCATTTATAAAATAATTTTCTGGTATATGAATCGGCTTATGCTCCTTAATATCTCTAAAATATTCTTGTGCTAGTGTTTCCACGCCATATTCAAAATGACCCGTTACAAATATTTGACGATAATCCTTTGTGACAATAATATTACTTCCTGTCTTTTCTCCCTTTGATAAAACCACAAGACGCTTTTCCTTGGCAAGTGCTTCTTCATCTATTTTAGTGTGACGAGAATGTGGTGTATTGTGGTATTCATCAAATCCATTGGTTAAAAAATCATATTCATCTTCTAAGTGATGAGGAAAAATCCCAAACATTTTTTCATCAAGTAATTGTTTTTGAATGCCATAGTGATAATACAAACCAGCTTGGGCTCCCCAACAAATATGCATTGTACTAAACACATGTATTTTTGACCATTCCATAATCTCACATAGACTATCCCAATAATCAACTTGTTCAAAATCCAAGTGTTCAACGGGAGCTCCTGTGATAATCATGCAATCATAATAATTATCTAAGAACGCATGATAATCTTTATAAAATTTTACTAAATGGTCTTCACTTGTATTTTTTGATTTATGTGCATCAATTTTCATAAAATCAATCGATACTTGTAAAGGAGATTTACTAATTAAACGAAGAATTTGGGTTTCCGTTTCTATTTTTTTAGGCATTAAATTTAAAATCACAAGTTGAATTGGACGAACTCTTTGTTTACGGGCACTATCATCTTCAATCGCAAAGATTTTTTCGTTTTCTAAAATGGTTTTGGCTGGTAAACCATTTTGTATATTAATTGGCATAGTGTCTAAATTTGATCAAAAGCTTGTTGAAGATCCGCTAAAATATCTTCAATGTCTTCGATTCCTACAGATAAACGAATTAAATCCGGTCCTACTCCACCAGCAATTAGTTCTTCATCATTCATTTGACGATGAGTACTACTAGCTGGGTGCAATACACATGTATGAGCATCCGCAACATGTGTGGCAATCATTGCGACTTTTAAGTGTCTCATGAATTCTTCAGCCTTTTTACGTCCACCTTTAATTCCAAATGAAACAACCCCACAAGTTCCATTTGGCATATATTTTTGTGCTCTTTCATAGTATTTATTCGAAGGAAGAGACGGATAATTTACCCAAGTTACTTTGTCATTAGCTTCTAAATACTCAGCTACTTTTAAAGCATTTTCACAATGTCTTGGCATACGAACATGCAAAGACTCTAATCCTAGATTCAACATATACGCATTCATAGGTGCTTGAATAGAACCAAAATCACGCATTAATTGCGAAGTACATTTGGTAATGAAGGCACCTTCTTTTCCAAATTTTTCGGCATACGTAACACCATGATAAGATTCATCTGGTGTAGTTAATCCTGGGAATTTATCGGCATGGGCCATCCAGTCAAAATGTCCACCGTCTACAATGCATCCACCTACGGTAGCATCGTGTCCGTCCATGTATTTTGTTGTAGAATGCGTAACGATGTCACATCCCCATTCAATAGGACGACAATTAATTGGTGTTGCGAAGGTATTATCCACAATTAAAGGAACACCATGTTCATGTGCTTTTTCAGCCCATGATTCAATATCAAAAACAATTAAAGCTGGATTGGCAATGGTTTCCCCAAAAACACATTTTGTATTTGGTCTAAAAGCCGCTTCCAATTCTTCCATTGAACAATCAGGTGAAAGGAATGTGAAGTCAATTCCCATTTTACGCATTGTCACATTAAATAAATTATAAGTTCCTCCATAAATAGAAGACGAACAAATTACATGGTCTCCACAATTTGCGATATTAAATACTGCATAGAAATTAGCGGCTTGTCCACTACTTGTCAACATGGCAGCACTTCCACCTTCTAATTCACAAATTTTCTTAGCAACATAATCATTTGTTGGATTTTGAAGTCGGGTATAGAAATACCCATCTGCTTCTAAATCAAATAATTTACCCATATCTTCACTTGTATCGTATTTAAATGTTGTACTTTGTACAATTGGAATCATTCTTGATTCTCCATTTTTAGGTGAATACCCAGCTTGAATACATTTAGTACTCTGCTTCAATTCAATCATCTCCATTCTTTGTATTCTATTCTACAATAAACATCAAATTTTTTAAATTTATTATTTTATGATACTCTTTAACTATGAGAAAAAAAGTATGTATTGGCATTTTAGCCCATGTTGATGCCGGTAAAACGACATGCATTGAAAGTATGTTGTATTTATCTGGTCAAATTCGTAAATTAGGACGAGTCGATCACCAAGATGCGTTTTTAGACTATGACAATCAAGAACGAAATCGTGGTATTACGATTTATTCAAAAGAAGCTCATTTTACTTGGAAATATACAGATATCTATGTCATTGATACTCCAGGTCACATTGATTTTTCAAGTGAAATGGAACGAAGCCTTCAAGTATTGGATTTAGCTATTTTATTAATTAATGGGCAAGACGGTGTACAAAGTCATACCCAGACAATATGGAAATGCTTAGAACACTATCATGTTCCTACGCTTTGTTTCGTAAATAAAATGGATATTTCCTATCATTCAAAAGAAGATCTTTTATTAGACTTAACGAAGAAATGTCATTCCAATTGTATTGATTTTAACAATGATGATAAATTTGAAAAACTTGCTTTAGTAAATGAAGACTTATTAAATGAATACATTCAAAATGATTCCATTTGTACTGATTCCATCCAACAAGCCATCTATAAAAGAGAATGTTTCCCGGTATTCTTTGGAAGTGCTTTAAAATTAGAAGGCATAGAGCCATTAATGGATGCCATTAAACAATATTCCCTTGATTGTGAATATGGACAAGAATTTGGAGCGAAAGTTTATAAAATATCAAAAGACGAACAAGGAAATCGTCTAACGCATATTAAAGTCACAAGTGGTTGTGTAAAACCCAAACAAATCATTAATGAAGAAAAAATTGATCAAATTCGTTTATATAACGGTAAAAATTACACCATGCTCAATCAAGCCGATGCCGGTATGATTTGTGTATTAAAAGGATTGGAACACTTTGAGGTAGGACAAGGAATGGGAATTGAAAAAGATAGTGAAAAACCTCTTTTAAATGCGTATTTAAACTATCAGCTTGTCCTTCCAAGTGGCATTGATCCTTTACAGATGATGAAAACATGTGACTTGTTGTGTAGCCAAGATCCACAATTAAATATTGAATACGAATCTCAATCTAAAAAAATTAATGTTCAATTAATGGGAGACATTCAAATGGAAGTTCTCCAAAATCGCATTGAAAAAGAAACAGGAATTAAAGTTGGTTTTACTACAGGAAATGTCATTTATAAAGAAACAATTACTGAACCCGTTTATGGAGTAGGACACTTTGAGCCTTTACGTCATTATGCCGAAGTTCATTTAAAATTAGAACCTCTTCCACGAAATAGTGGACTTCAATTTGAAAGCGATGTTTCCATGGATTCTTTAGCTTTAAACTGGCAAAGATTGATTCTAACACATCTTCAAGAAAAACATCATAAAGGTGTTTTAACTGGTTCCTATATTACGGATATGAAAATCACATTGGTAGCTGGTAAAAGTCATCTAAAACATACAGAAGGTGGTGACTTTAGACAAGCTACGTATCGTGCCGTTCGTCAAGGTTTAAAGAAAGCACATTCTATTTTATTAGAGCCCTATTATTCATTTAATCTTACTTTGGATTCCAATTCTTTATCAAAGGCTCTATATGATTTAGAATGTCGTCATGCCACAGTTACTATTGAAGACCACTTAGATGGAACTTTCACTGTATCAGGTAGAGGTCCTGTGCGTCTATTGATGAATTATCAAAATGATGTAGTTGCGATGACAAAAGGAAAAGGTGTCTTTACTTGTCAGTTAGATGGCTATGATGAATGTGTTGATGCCGATAAAATCATTGAAGAAATTGGTTATGATAGTGAACAAGACTTTAAAAATCCTACGGGATCCGTTTTCTGTACCCATGGTTCTGGTTTCTATGTTCCTTATGATGAAGTTGAAGAATACATGCACATAAAACCAAAAAGTGAAAGTACAAGTCAATCGTATTCAAGTCGTAAATATACAATTGATGAACAAGAAGTACAGCGTGTTTTTAATATGATTTCGGGTCAGAATAAGAAAAAGGAAGAAAAGAAACCAAAAAAGAAAACCGATATTTCATATCAATCTGTTACGGTTAAGGAAAAACTACCTGAGTGTTTAATTGTAGATGGCTATAATCAAATATATGGATGGGATTCTTTAAAAGAATATGCTCATAGTGAAATTGACTATGCCCGTTCGGTTTTAATTAGTGCTCTACAAAATTATCAAGGATATAAAAATATAAAAGTAATCTTAGTATTTGATGCGTATCGTGTTAAAGATTCTACAAGTCGTAATTCTAAATATGGAGATATGGAAGTCATTTATACAAAATATGGACAAAGTGCTGATAGTTATATTGAAAAGCTAGTTCATGACTACAAAGGAAAATATAAAATGGTTGTTGCCAGTTCCGAGGGTTTAATTCAAAATTCTATTCTTGCCAGTGGTGCCATTCGCATGAGTGCAAGAGAATTAGAGTGTCGAGTCAATAGTGTCAACCAACAAGCATTTAACTCATTAAAAAAATAAGGCCTGCGCCTTATTTTTTTTTATAGATCTTCAAAACCAATAATTAATCCACCTGCTTCAGCATAGAAACTACATAATCCTTTACATGTTCCTATTTCAATTTGTGCTGATGGGAATTCATTTAAAATTGCTTCCTTTAATTGATTTGCCAATTCTTCATTATATACATGATCAATTCGAAGTTTCTTTCCTTTATATCCTAATTCACTAATTGTTGATACTAAAGTTTTAATTGTTTTCTTTTGTCCTCTTGCCTTAGAAATAACTTCGATTGTTCCTTGATCGCTTGCTTTTCCGATAAGACGAATTCCAATTAAAACAAGTCCTTTAGCTAATATAGGATTAATACGACCATTGTTTGCTAAGTTTGTCACAGATTCAAGAGCAAATAATAAATGAGTATGTTTTTGATATTCATGAACACTATCCACAACTTGTTCAAAAGTTATTCCTGATTCAGCGCATTCAATGATTTTTTGAATAATCAACATCATTTCTGCTCCTGTACTTAAAGAATCAAAGATTTCAATTTTTTTATCTGGGAAATCTTGCTTGGCAATACAAGCTGCATTATAGCTTCCTGATAAATTGGAACTAATTGTTACACCAAAACCATAGTCAGCTCCTTCAAAAGCTTCCATCCATTCTCCTGCATTTGGACATGATGTTGAACTTTTACTTGTTAAGGATTTTAAGTCATCCACCATTTCTTTTACATTTAAATCAGGATTATCAATATACTCTTTATTTTCTGTACGAATGCGTAAAGGAACACTTTGATAAGGAACATCTTTTAGAAAATACTCATTTGATGATGAATCCGATACAATTTTATAATTCATATTTAATACCTCTCACCATCATATTAAAAGTTATTGATTATGTTGTCAAGAGTTTTTGAAAAACCTTTAAAAAGATATTCAATAGTGTTATAATTGATATGGTGATAACATGAATCAAAAAATTCAAGATGAAATAAGAAACTTTTATTTTCCTTCTTATCAGGAAATACCTGATGTTGGTTTATATTTAGAACAAACAACAGATTACATTAATGCGATTTTATTTCCCTTAACAAATGAAAAAATCACAAAATCAATGATTAGTAATTACGTAAAAAAAGGACTAATTTCTAGTCCTATAAAGAAAAAATATAATCGCGATCAAATCGCTATTTTAATTTATTTAGCATTAGCCAAGACCATTGTTTCATTAGAAGACATTCAATTATTACTTGAATTAAAAGATTTATCTTATGACAATCAAACGGCTTTTGATTATTTTAAAGTTGAATTTGAAAATGTTTTACATTATGTATTTGGAATTAAAGACTCGCTTGATAGTGTTGGAAAAGATGATACGTATCCTAAGTCTTTACTTCGTAGTACCATTATTGCCTTTGCGCATAAAATATATCTTAATAAGAGTTTTAAACTTCTTCATGAACAAATGGAATCATCCTCTAAATTGTAAGGCTTTTCGCTTAGCTTGTGAGTAAATACGAAATATCGTTGAAACAATTAAGATACCCACTGCCAAGCTTGCAGCTACTCCAATTAAATGACAAAAATGTTCCATTGATTTTAATAATGATCCTCTTATCGCATATAACATCATTCGATAAATAGAAGCTCCCGGTACTAGCGGAATTAAAGCCGCTACTAAATATGTTGTAACGGGGCTTTTATATTGTCTTGCCAGAATTTCAGCACAAATTGATATTCCTACCGCTCCTAAAAAATTACAAATATAATCGTTTACTTCAAAGAAGCATCCTGTCTTATATACAAGTCCTCCAATAGCTCCGGTAATACTTGCCAAAATTAAGTTTTTACCTTTTATATTAAATAAAATTCCAAATCCAAGTGTCGCAAAAAAACTGGACACAAATCCTTTTATCATTGCTTCTATCATATTACACCACACTAAATACCACAAACACACCCAAGGCAATCGCTCCAGCACACACAAATGTTTCCATAATTCTTGATACTCCTGATAAATAGTCTCCAGCAATGGTATCTCGAATCGCGTTGGTAAAAGCTAATCCTGGCACCAACAACATAATTCCGGAAACAATTAAAATATTCACATCCATTGATGGTACTAGATCCACCGCAACGATGGAAAGAAATGCCAATACGATTGATGCCAATACGTTATTAATAAAGTCATTCATTTTCATCATACTTAAAAAACTAATTAATAAACGAACCACAACTCCAATTAAAAAAGAAGTAATAATTTCTAAAAGTCCACCTTCAAAGAATAAAGCAAAGCCTGCGGCTCCAATTCCTCCAAATAATGTTGTCATCCAAATTGAATATTTAGGTTCTTTTTCAATTCGGTCTAAGTAAGAAGAAATTTCATCTAATGTATAATCATGTTTTTGAACATCTCGACTCAGCGCATTAATACGAACCACACAGTTTAAATTCACATTACGACTACGAACACGACAAATCTTAGAGAAAACTTGTCCTTCATATCCAATCGATAACATAATTCCTGTTGAAGTCACATAGCTATCTACTTCTTGGGTATTGGCTAAAGCTGTACAAATACGAATCATCGTATCTTCTACACGATAAACTTCAGCTCCACTTTCTAATAATAAACGCCCTGCTCTCGTTCCAATATCTAATAATTTTTCTATTTCCATGCGACTAGTATAACATAAAAAACACATAAAAAAAGAAGTTCTATTTTCCAGAACTTCCTAATCTTCCATCCATTCGTTTAGATTCAATTTGTTGTAGCTGATCATATGAAAGTGTTTCACATTCTAATTGTGGCATTTGTACTAAAACACCTTGGCATACAGCTTTTTCATATGGATAAATGATAAATTGTGCTTTTTGTGTTTCATCCCATTGTGCTAATATTTCTTTTTTCACAATACGAATGGGTTTGTCATTTACATTTGTGATAGGAGCCATATATTCCCCACGATAACCAGAATCAATAACACCCGCTCTTTGTGCCATTCCTTTGGTTCCCGTTGAACCTCTTTCCTTCAACAACATTACATAGTGTTCATCAAAAGCACTAGCAACCCCCAAAGGTACTAAGACAGTGTGTAGTGGTTGAATTTCTAAGTAGTCTTGTTCAAAACATGGATATAAATCATATCCCGCATCTTCGTTTCGTTTACTTGGGATAATGGCTTGTTCTTTTACTTTTGCCCAATATAATTTCATTTCAATACCTCTTTATATATTTTCACTAAATCATCTAAGCGCATACTTGCGTTTGCACTTGAAGTAGATGGACAACTAATCGCATCTAAATCAAAATGCTTTTTTAATAATTTATAGCTTGTTTTCCCATTACATATAATACGTTCAATCGATGGATTTTCTTTTAATAGCGATACAATATCATTGGGAACAATTTCTTTAATATGACTATCCAAGCTACCTGGTCGAATACATGAATGACATATATCCCATAGGGCAATATGATTTTTTTCTAGTATTTGTTTCTTTTGTTCATTGGTTTCTATGGGCATATGATAAATTGCTTGCAACATAGGCCAAAACCGATTATTAGGATTGGCATAATACATTTGTTCTTGTAGACTTTTTACACTTGGCATTGATCCCAATATCAATACTTTATCGTTTTTATGTACAATGGCATCAAAGCCTATAATGCGACACATGTTCCCATCAAATCATACGCATTGGCATCTTCAATCAACACTTGTACAAACGATCCTAATTCAATGTCTTCATCGCATTTAAAAATGACTTTTCCATCGATTTCATCGGGTGCATCTGCTTTTGATCTTCCACGATATACATTGCGTAAGCCTTCTTTTTCTTCCACAAGAACTTCCATTGTTTTACCAATTTTATTTTGATTTAATTCAAGAGAAATTTGATTTTGAAGCTGCATTAAACGAGCTAAACGATCATCCATGACTTCTTGATCAATTTCTGGTTTCATATCATAGGCTTTTGTATCTTCTTCTTTTGAATACGTGAAAGCTCCCATACGATCCCATTTCACATTTTTAATAAATTCTTCTAATTCTAAGTATTCTTCTTCTGTTTCGGATGGGAATCCTACAATCATTGTTGTACGTAATGTTACATCATCAAACATTGAACGAATTTTATCAATGATTTCATATGCATGTTCTTTTGTTCCTCTTCGATTCATCGCTTTTAATAAACGATTATTCGCATGTTGCATAGGAATATCAAAATAAGGAACAACTTTTTTACTTTGTTGCATCGCAACTAATACATCATCCACAATTTCATCTGGATACATATATAAAATACGAATCCAATGAATTCCTTCGATTTTATCGATTTCACGAATTAAGTCCCCTAATCTTAGTTCTCCATATAAATCCAATCCATATTTTGTTGTATCTTGAGCAATCAAAGTAAGTTCTTTTACGCCATAACTTGCCAATTGTTTAGCCTCAGCAACAAGATCTACAATTGGACGCGATACTTGATCTCCTCGAATTAGAGGAATGGCACAGTATGTACAATGATTTGAACATCCATCACTAATTTTAAGATATGCACGCCATGGTTGTGTTGAAAGTACACGATCGAATTTTTGATAAGACATCGGTGTATTTAATACTTGCTCTAAGTGCTGAGCAAAATGGTCATAATCTTTAATAGGAATAATCGCATCAATTTCCGGAATTTCTTCTTCTAATTCTTTTTGATAGCGTTGAGCTAGACATCCGCATACAATTAATTTTTCCAAGTTTCTTTCTTTGTATTGTGCCATTTCAAAAATGGTATTAATGGATTCTTCTTTGGCACTGGTAATAAATCCACATGTGTTAATAATAATGGCTTGAGCTTGACGAGGATCAGATACAATTTCATGGTTATTTCTTTTAAGCATCCCCATAATTTGTTCTGAATCCACTAAGTTTTTACAACACCCAAGTGATACAAATCCTATTTTCATTGTTCGTCCTTTCTGTGATATATCATTCGATTTTCTAAGGCAAAGATACGTGGTCCAAATTCTCCTGGTTGTGTGGCATCAATGCTTTGTTTCATCATAAATAAACGCGAATCTAAATTATCAACCATTGATAATACTTCAGCTTCTGGAATCATTGGTAATACCGGTGAACCGTATTCATTTTTACCATGATGTGATAGAATCATGTGTTTTAATAATAAAATAGATTCTTTATCTTGTAAGCCCAATTCATAGCTTATACGATCTAAGTATGAAGCAAATATACTAATGTGTCCAATTAAATTTCCTTTAGCCGTGTATTCAGGTAAAACCGGTGAAGAGAATTCTTCAATTTTACCAATGTCATGTAATAAACAAGCACTTATTAATAAATCAGCATCTAAATATGGATACAATTCACATATTCTTAATGATAAACGTACCATTGAAAGCGAATGAAAAGCCAATCCTCCTACATAATTATGATGATTTTTCTTAGCTGCCGAATATGAATAATATTCATCTTCCACGTTTTCTAGAATTGTTTGTGTGATAAGAAATAGGTCTTCATTTTTAATTTGAGATACATAGCCATCAATTTCTTCTTTCATTTGTTCAACACTCATAGGTGCTTGACGTACATAATCCGTAATTTTTTCGTTTTCTAATTCTTTTAGCGTACGAACTTTTAATTGAATCGCATTTTTATGAATGATAATATCTCCTACAGCTTGTACGATCATTCCTACTTTATAGGATTCGACTTGTTCATCTGTTAAATTCCAAAACTTCGCATCTAATACTCCACTTGCATCTTCTAATGTCAATGATAAGTAAGGCGTTCCTTTTACCGTTTTCGCTTTATCACATCGACTAATCAAACAAGGAAGAGATACTTTTCCTTCTGCTACTATATCTTTAATCATTTTCTAACTCCTTTAATTTTCGATCAATATTGTCACTTGAAAAGCCTTTACGAATACAGTACATTCGTATTTTATATAATCGCGTACTATCTTCAAAACGAGCATACATGCGATTGGCTTTTTGAATTGATTGTTCTAAAGAAGCTTCATCAAAGTCTTCTTTAAATTCAATTTGGTCAAGGGCATACTGTGCATCTTCATAACTGAACCCAGCATACATACATTTACGAATTGCGGTTTTTTGAAATAAACTAAGTGATTGAGAATTTTTTGATTGTTGGCAAATCTTATTCATAAACACAACCGCATTTTCTCTATCCTTATCTTTATCTAATTTAGAAATAGCTTCTTGTATAAAGTCCTCCGAAATATGAAATGAACGTAATTTAGAAGCTATATCATTAATACTTTTCCCAGTGTGCTGCCAATAATTAGCTTTTTCAATGGCATATAGACGATCATCCAACAACAAGTTATGTTGAAGCATATGAACAATCACATCACTGTCTTCGTCATTTAAATTCAGGTTTCGTTTACAATATTGTTGTACAGTATATGTACAACAATCTATTTTTAATATATGTTTTTTAGCTTTCAAATAAGCTGTATAAATAGATTGAAGTTCTAAATAATTGTTGTATAAATCAATATCAATAATCGAATCAATACTCATTTGAAGGTCAATGTAATCTTCAAATGGAACAAGTAAAGTACTTTCTTGTCCTTCGCGTTCGAAGGTAATATTCACAAAATCATCAGAATTCACAACTCGGATAATTTTATATTGTTTTTGATATTGATTTAAAGCGTATTCATACACATTTAATATACTTTTTCCAAATGTTTCCGTATCATAGGATAATGTCTTTTCAATGCATTGTTGACTAGTTGCTTCTCTGATTTCTTTTGGTTTAGTAAAGAATTCATCAAATTTTTTAGCTAGTTCTTGTTCATCATCAAAATAATAACCCGTTGTTCCTTCTTCAATTAATTCCTCTAATACTTCATCACGACGTCCAAAAATACATAAACCACTAGCGAGTGCTTCAATATAAGTCATTCCTTGGGTTTCGGATGTTGAGGCGGATACAAAGCAATCAAATGCGGAATAGTAATATGGTACCATAGGTTTATCAATCATGCCGGTAAAATGAACACGATCGTCTACTTTTAATTCTTTTGCTAAGTTTTGATAGAATTCTAAATCTGTTCCTTTTCCAACTATTACCAAATGAATGGATTGATCTTTACATAAACTTAACGCTTTGATTGGAATATCAATTGCTTTTTCTTTGGCAATACGACCTACAAATGTCACAACATGATCGTCTTTTGTTAGATTTAAAGAAGATCGAATAGATGCCAATATCGATGGGTCTAATTTACTTCGATCGAAGTGACTTAAATCTAATCCTGTTGGAACTACAAAAATAGGTGAAGTAGCACCGTATTCCAATAATCTATTTTTAGTTTTTTGACTTGGAGCAATAACCGCTTCACTGTGATTTACCCAATATTTGGAAAACTTACGAATAATAAGTTTCTCTCCTTCGTCTACTAGTTCAATGTCTAATGGATTTAAATAATGTGTATAGTCTTCATACATTGTATGATATGTATAAACAATAGGAATTTGGCATTGTTTAGCCATAAGACGAGCAAACATTCCAATTCCTGCTTCTGTATTTATATGAATGATATCTAAATTCATTTCATGAATATATTCGGCTCCTTTAAATTGAATAGGACTCGATAATTTATATCCATAAAACTTCTTTAATTCAATTCCTGGTAACCGTAAAATATGATCGGAATAATCAATATTTGTACCTTTATGATTACTAATCACAAATACGGTATGTCCTAATTTCTCAAGTGCATCTTTTAGTGTTGCCACACTAGATACAACCCCATTAATATCGGGATAATAAGCATCTGAAAATAATCCTATGCGCATAGTAACACCTCTTTCAAGTATAAATAATATAACAAAATACTCTTAACTTTCAATGAACAAAATCTTAAAAAAGAACAAAACCGGCATAGCCGGCTTTGTTCTTTAAGAAAGGGAATTTGATTATGAAGGGTTATATTAACCCCGTCTCAATTATTGCATACAAAAGTGCGATTGTAAATGCGAAATATTACATTTTCGACAAATTTCATACAAAAAAGTACAAAAAAAAAGACCTATTGGCCTTATTTTGTCGTTTTTCTTTTCTTACTATCATCGAACATTTTTATTTTTCTTTGTACGCTTTTTTTACCATTACGATGAGATAGAAAAACTAGTAAAGTAAATACACCACACAAAATAGATCCAATTAATCCAGCCCATTTTGCGAATGTTCGAAAAGCTTCTGGTGCATTAGGAATTAGTGGATCAACCATTCCAGTCCAACCATAAATTGCCAAGGCAATGAATACGACTGTAAAAATACAACCATTACGAATCCAGTTTCCTAATTGTTTTAGTAATTCATATTCTCTTTGAATATCCGATGAAAGCATTTCTCTTTCTTTTCTTGATAATTGCATACAATACCTCATTTCTAAAAAAGAGAAGGGGTGAGTCCTTCTCTTCAAGTTAAAATTATCTTTGTTTAGTCTATTATCCTAAAATTCCGATTACAGATCCAACGAATCCTACGACTACCATCAATAATAAACATTTAACAGGTGACATACCTTTCTTAGCCATTAAGTACCAGCATAATAATACGAATACGCATGTCAATAATTTTGGATAAGCTTCATCCAATTTTTGTCCTAATGTAATGTCTACACCTTCTGAGTTTTGAGCGATAACAATATTAGTTGAAATGTTAACCCAAGCAGCAGCCATAGCACCAACGATAACTTGACCCATTGTGATTACAGCGTTACGGAATGCAGTAGCACGATCCCCAACTAATAATTCAACAGCAGATCCACCTAAGTTGTAACCTAAGAAATAAATGTAGTGTTGGAACCAAATAGAAGTAGCGTTCCATACAACGATATAGAAGATAGGACCGATAGCAGATCCACCTTCAGCGAATCCTAAAGCAATACCTAATAAAATTGGAATATATGTACCAACGATTAATGAGTCACCGATACCAGCTAAAGGCCCCATAAGACCAGCACGGATACCATTGATCATTTCATCATCGATTCCTTCAGCACCATTAGCACGAGCTTCTTCCAAACCAGCAGTAATACCAACTACGATACAACCAATTTGTGGTTCAGTGTTGAAGAATGGATAGTAAGTTTGCATTTTTTCACATTGTTCTTCATGTGATGGATACAATTCTTTAATGATAGGTAACATTGACCACATGTATCCAAATGTTTGCATGTGTTCGTGAGAGAAACATGTTAAGTTTCCATACCACCAACGCCAGAAGGAACTATTTAAAGTTTTCTTAGAGATTTTTTTCATGATTAAATGTCCTCCTCTTCATCTTCAACAACAGCTGTAGCTGCTCCTAATTTAGCCATTGACATTTCGTATTTAATTAATGCGAATACAGCACCGATACAAGTAGCACCGATTAATGTTAATCCCATTGAAGCTGCCAATGTGAATCCAAATAAGAAGTATAATAAGTCAGTTGTTTTGTCGATAACTGATTTTAATAAGATAGCGATACCAACAGCAGGTAATACTGAACCAACTGTTAAGATAGCTTTAACGTACCAAACATCAGTTGATAAGTTTTCGAATAATGTAGCAACGGCACCAGATCCATAGTAGCATAATAATGTACATGGTAAGAAAGATAATACGAAGTGTGAAATTAATGGGAATAAAGCATCAACTTTACCAACAACTTCTAAGTTACCTTTATCTAATTGAGCCCATCCATAGTGTTGCCAGATTAAGTTCATCATAGCAGTACCATAGAATAATGTAATACCGATAACACCTGTCATAGCTGAAATAGATGATGATAATGCGAATGCTTCATCTCCACCTAAATCAAGACCAGCAGCTTTAGCTCCAACGTAAGCTAAAGGAATACCGATGTAAGAAACAGCACGTAAGTCAGATGCAACAGTTCCACCAGGTGTAACTAATGCGATCCACATAACTTGCATTGGGATACCAATTTGAATAACACCAGAAACATCGCCCATGATTAATCCAACGAATAATGAAGCAACCAATGGTCTGTTTAATGTGTAGTTACCAACAGTAGTTCCTAAGCAAGCAATTGTAGAAGCAGCTGTACAAGACATAATACCAATTAAAATTGCTTGAAGTAAACTCATAAATCTTCTCTCCTTTTTCTATAAGTTTTATATCAAACCCACTATTCCACTCACCTTCATAGCGGTATCTGACCAATTAAATTATTTTTTGGGACTAGTAACCAAATTTACCTTTGAATTTATCCCAAGTTCCAATTGAACTTTCTTTAATTAAAGCGAATTCAATTTCATATCCTTTTTGAGAAATAGCTTCTAATGCATCCGCTTCTTCTTGAGTAATTGATTGGTTTTGACCTAATTTTGTAGCACCTGGACGATCATTACATGGTCCAATGATTAAACGTTTAACATCATTTGGTACAAATCCAAAATCAACTAATAATTCTTTCATATCAATTGGGTTTTTAGTGATTAAGAAATATTTTTTTGGAGAATCAAATACTTTTTGTGCACTTTCTTTGAAGTGTTCTTTTGTCCAAACAAATACTTTTTTATCTGTACTAGCTTTAAATGATTGTGCTAATACTGGAGTAGTAGCAGCTTTATCGTTTACTGCTAAGATTCCGTCACAAGGATATTCTTTTGACCATCTTGTAACGATTTGACCGTGGATAATACGATCATCAACACGCATAAATGTAATCATTATTTTTCCTCCTATAGATGATTATGTTAACGACTTGCGTTAATGCCTATTATAGATCTTCATCTTCGTCGTTCGCTTCAACAACGAAATCAGTTAATCCCATTCGACCTTCGCTTAATAATACTTCTTTTAAAGCAGCTAAGTCATCAAAATTATCTTTCATTAATACAGCTGTAATAGCTAATGGCATGTTCATTCCAGCGATGATTAAAGTATTATCTAACATACCTTTGTCACTTAATACATTTAATGCATTTGTAAATGGAGAACCACTTAAGATATCTGCTAATAAAATAATTTGATCATCAGCATTAATATCTTTTACTAATTCTTTGAAGTTTTCGGCAAATTGATCTGCACTCATATCTTCTTTTAAACTAGTAGATAATACATCTTCACGGTTTCCAGTCATCATGCGAACTGCTGAATGTAAACCTGGTGCAAATTCACCATGAGATACCATAATTACATACTTCATATTATTTTCCTCCGAAATCTCTTTATCCTAAGTATAGTGCACTTGAGATGATTAATCAAGCGCTTTCATTTATTTTTCACATAATTCACACAATTTGTGATTTTCTTAGCGTTTGCTATTTGTTACATAAACTTGTAAAATTTTTGCATTACGCCATCATTTTTTGAATTATGAAAACAATAATAATAGCTACAATCGGAATCACAAAGATAACCGCATATCCTCTAAACACTCGCTTTGAAAGTTTTTGATATCCTGCATCATCATAGTAATACAAATCATTATCAGTATGCCCTACAACACCTTGTTCCACCAAGTTGGAAATAGTATAACTGATTGTAGCTGTAGTAAGTTTTAAATCTTTAAATTTAGAAACTGGAATGGCTGTTTGTTCACTAACAGCTCCATTTTTCTTAAACACATCTAAAACCATTGTTGCAGCCGTAGCCTTAGCACTGGTCCCTCTTTTTTTAGACATTATGTTTCTCCTTTTGTTTACTCTTTTTCTTTTCTCTACGAGTATGAGTACATTCCTCAAGTTTTAATCCTAATTTCTTAGAAACCTCGAATTTTTCTCCATCGGCCATTAAAATACGAATGTTCTTAAACAAACTTCTCTTTCTAGCTTCAAAGCGAACCATAGAACGGAAACGATAAATCTTATCAACATAGAAGATACCTTCTTCAATAAAGAAACAACGTTTACGTACATACGTTTCAAAAGCCAATCCCACAAAGATAATACCAATACAAAAATAAGCCAATACCACATAAAATCTTTGATCTACTGTTGTATTTGCATAACAATAGAACGCCATCACAAAAGAAAAACCAGCTAATACTCCTGAAGCAATCCATAAAAAGCCATTATCAACGTATAATGTATATTTTTTATGAACTTCTTTAAAGTTCGCAAATTTCTTTTGGAAGGTCACAAATAAGCGAATGCTTTTATAGGTAGTATATCCTGTATATCCAACAAAGATCAGACCCACTACTAACTTCACCCATAAAGCGTCCATACTCTCTCTCACTCCATTCATTTTTTACGTTTCAATTGTGAATATTATAACATTTATAACGAACACTGTAAAACGATATTACTTTTTGAAAATACAAAAAAAATAGGGATGACTCCCTATTTAAAAGCACGTTTAAAACGATCAAAAACAGATTCTGATTGTCCATCACGAAGTTCTTCATATAATTCACGTTCTTTACGAGTAAGTTTCTTAGGAATTTCAATTGAGACTTCTACAAATTGATCTCCTGTACCACGTGCTGTTTTAACACCTTTTCCAGCTAATTTAAAACGTGTATTAGGTTGTGTTCCTTCTGGAATATTTAATTCACATTCTCCATATACAGTTGGAACATCAATTTTACATCCTAAAATCGCATCTAATGCACTAATAGGAACCGAAATATTGATATTATTTCCATCACGTTTAAATGTAGGATGAGAACGAACTAAGATTTCTACATATAAATCTCCGTTTGGGCCACCATTTTGTCCACGTTCCCCTTTTCCACGAATACGAAGTTGTTGTCCTGATTGAATTCCAGCTGGAATTTTGATATCCACTTTAACTTTCTTGTGTTCATATCCCATTCCATTACAAGTATGACACTTACGTGTAACACGTTTTCCTGTTCCTTTACATTCTGGACAAACACTTTGTTGTTGAACAACACCAAATAAACTTTGTTGTTGCGTTACAACATATCCAGAACCATTACAACGACTACAAGTTACAATGTCACTTGGACTTTGTGCTCCTGTTCCTTTACAATTTGGACATTGTTCATCTACATCCAAAGAAATTGTTTCTGTCTTTCCTTTAATCGCATCCATGAAATCAATGTGCAATTGCATATAGCGATCTTGACCAGCTCGAGGTGAATTCGAAGCTCTTCTTGAACCACCAAAACCAGATCCACCAAAGAAGGATGAGAAAATATCATCAAATCCACTGAAATCAGAAAACCCTTGATTGAATCCTTGTTGTCCAAAAGATCCATCGACTCCCGCAAATCCATATTGATCATATGCCTTACGTTTTTGTTCATCACTTAAAACTTCATATGCTTCATTGATTTCTTTAAATTTATCCTCGGCACCTGGTTCTTTATTTCGATCTGGATGATATTTCATGGCCAATTTACGATAAGCCTTTTTAATTTCATCTTGTGAAGCTCCCTTAGATACCCCAAGAACCTCATAGTAATCTCTTTTATTATCTGCCATGTTTAATCCTCCTTTAAGCACCACAAAGTTCTAGCAAAGCTAGAACTTTTTTAATTTTTATTAGTGTTTTTCTGTAAATTCAGCATCAACTACATCGTCATCTGGATTTGATTGACCTTGATTTTGTTGATACATTTGACTAGCAGCCATTTGTGCAGCTTGTTCCAAAGCATCTAATTTAGATTTAACTTCATCCATGTTGTTTTCATCTAATGCTTTTTGTAAATCATCACGAAGTTGTTTAACTTGTTCAGCTTGGTTCGCATCGATTTTGTCTTTGTTGTCTTCTAAAGTTGAATCAACTTGAGCAATGAAACCTTCTGCACGGTTACGTAAATCAATTTCTTCTTTACGTTTGTCGTCTTCCGCTTTATGTTCTTCTGCTTCACGAACCATACGATCGATTTCCTCATCACTTAAACCACTAGAGTTTTGAATAGTGATTGATTGTTCTTTACCAGTTCCTTTATCTTTTGCAGAAACATGTACGATACCATTGGCATCAATATCAAATTTAACTTCAATTTGAGGAACCCCACGACGAGCAGGAGCAATACCATTTAATTGGAAGTTACCTAATTCTTTGTTGTCATTTGCCATTGGACGTTCACCTTGTAATACACGAATATCAACGGCAGGTTGGTTATCAGCTGCAGTAGAGAATACTTGTGATTTACTAGTTGGAATTGTTGTATTACGTGGAATTAATACAGTCATAACTCCACCCATTGTTTCAATTCCTAAAGATAATGGTGTTACGTCTAATAATAATACATCATTTACATCACCAGAAATAACTCCACCTTGAATAGAAGCACCCATAGCTACAGCTTCATCAGGGTTAACTGAATGATTTGGTTGTTTTACTAACGCATTACGTACAGCTTCTTGAACAGCAGGAATACGTGTAGAACCACCTACTAATAATACTTGATCGATATCATCTTTAGATAATCCAGCATCTTTTAATGCGTTGTTGATTGGGATTAATGTACGATCAACTAATGATTTAGTCATAGCATCGAATTTAGCACGAGTTAATGTTGTATCTAAGTGTAAAGGACCAGCAGCTCCCATTGAAATGAATGGTAAAGAAATTTGAGTTTGTGATACACCACTTAAATCTTTCTTAGCTTTTTCAGCTGCTTCTTTTAAACGTTGCATTGCCATCTTGTCTTTAGATAAGTCAACACCGTTGTCTTTCTTGAACATATCGATCATCCAGTCAACTAATACATTGTCGAAGTCATCTCCACCTAAATGAGTATCTCCGTTTGTAGATAATACTTCAAATGTACCATCAGCCAAGTCTAAGATAGAAACATCAAATGTTCCTCCACCTAAGTCATAAATTAATACTTTTTGTTCTTTATCTGTTTTATCAATACCATATGCCAAAGCAGCAGCAGTTGGTTCGTTGATAATACGTTCAACTTCTAATCCAGCAATACGACCTGCATCTTTAGTTGCTTGACGTTGAGCATCGTTGAAATATGCAGGAACAGTGATAACAGCTTTTGTGACTTTTTCACCTAAATAATCTTCAGCATATCCTTTTAAGTATTGAAGAATCATAGCAGATACTTCTTGTGGAGTATAGCTCTTTCCTTCAACTGTAACTTTTTCATTTGTACCCATTAAACGTTTAATAGAACTAATTGTATTTGGATTTGTAACAGCTTGACGCTTAGCAGCATCTCCGACAATACGTTCTCCATCTTTAAAAGCAACAACACTAGGAGTTGTACGATTTCCTTCTGGGTTAGGAATTACTTTACAATCTTTTCCTTCCATTACTGCAACACAACTATTTGTTGTACCTAAGTCAATACCAATAATTTTTGCCATATTAATTTCCTCCTTTATTCACTAACCTTTACTAAGGCCGGTCTTAAAATTCTATCTTTTAACATGTAACCTTTTTGTAAAACTTCTAATACGATACCAGATTCTGTTCCTTCTTGTTTTTCTTGCATAAGAGCTTGCATCGTATTGTGATCAAAAGGTTTTCCTTCTGCTTCAATTTCTTTAACGCCTTCTTTATCAAGTACAGAAAGGAATTGATTATAAATCATTTCAAATCCCTTTACATAATTCAATAACGTTTCATCCTCTGTTTGTACTTTCAAAGCCATTGCCATGTTGTCGACAATTGGAAGAAGCTCTAAAGCCGAATCCTTGAAACGATATTTCTTGGCATTATCTGCTTCCTTTGTTAGGCGTTTCTTTAAATTTTCTGTATCTGCATATGCACGAGCAAAATCATTTTTTAATTTTGAAACCTCTTCTTGAAGGCTTTCAATCAAAAGATCTTTTTCATCTTTTTCAACTGTTTCTTTTGTTTCTTCTTTTATTTCTTCAGTTTCTTTTTCAACTGTTTCTTTTACATCTTTTTCTTTTTTACTCATTCTTTCCACCTCCCTTTTTTTGATCATCGTCAAATATATCTTCAATCACATTTGTCATATAATCCATCAAACCAACAACCTTTGAATACTGCATACGATTTGGTCCAACTACCATCAATTCACCTTCTTCACCTTGTGAATACTTGAATTTAGCACGAATAACTGAACAATCACCAATTTGTAAAAGCTCTTTTTTGTTTCCAATGCTGATGGCATTTTGTTCCTCCGAATGCGTCCACTCACGAATTAATTGACCATTTTCCAATGTGTTCAAGAATTCTTTAAGTCGATTCATATCACTAAATTCTGGTTGATACAACATATTTGAACGACCTGAGACTTTTACTTTTTCTTGCGCAAATCTCATAAACGCTGTCACAAACGCTTGAAATAAAACTTCATGTCTTACCAAATTAGCCGCCATCAAAGGATGAATTTCATTCATTTTTTCTTCAAGTTGACTAATTGGCGTTCCAATTAATTGATCATTCAATAAATCCGTACACTTACGAATATCTTCTAGTGAAACATCTTCTTTGAACTGGAATACTTTGTTTTCCGTATGTCCTTGATCTGTCACAAATATCGCAACAGCACTTTTTGAATTAATAGGAATTAATTGAATGTTTTGAAGTTTTTGTTCTTCACATTCAGGACCCAGTACAATACTCGTTAAATGCGTCATCTGCGATAAAATATCACAACTCTTATCAATGACATCATCTATTGAGTAATGACGATTTGAAAAATAAGTCTGCAATGTCTGTTTCGTTGGAACATCCAAATCCGTTTCCATTAAGTTTTCGACATAATACCGATACCCTTTAGAACTCGGAATACGACCACTTGAAGTATGTGTTTTTTCTAGTAAACCACATTTCTCCAAAGTTGCCATTTCATTTCGAATTGTCGCCGACGAAACCGGGAAATCCAATAAATTCATCAAAGTTTTCGAGCCAATCGGTTCTGCTGTACGAGTAAATTCTTCAACAATTGTTTTAAAAATAACATTTTGTCTATTTGTTAGTCCCATACGCTCCTCCAATCTAGCACTCATTACCTTTGTCTGCTAACAGTATAGCATATTTTTTAGCACCGTCAATATTTTAGTGCTAAAAATTATTTTTTTCTTTTCCCATCTGATACAATAATAAAAAAAGGAGGAATTTATTATGTTTAAAGAAACAAACATATCATCTTTATCATTTAATCCATTTGATAAAATCGGAAAAGAATGGTGCTTGATTAGTGCTACCAGCCAAGGAAAAACCAATACCATGACTGCTTCATGGGATGCTTTAGGTCATTTATGGAACAAAGACATTGCCATTATCTTTATTCGTCCACAACGATACACCAAAGAATTCATTGACGCTTCCGATACTTTTTCTATTTCATTCTTTGAAGGTCATCATACAGAATTATCATACCTAGGAACAAAATCAGGAAGAGATGAAAATAAAATTGAAAACGTACACTTTGATGTCATTGATTTAAAAGGAACACCTACGTTCAAACAAGCAAAAGAAGTTTTCGTTTGTCGTAAACTATATGTTGATTCCTTAAAAAAAGATAGTTTCTTATTTAAAGAAATATATGATAAAAACTATCCAAATGATGATTTACATATTGTATATATAGGAGAAATAGAAAAGGTATATATCAATGAATAAAATCATTCACCTTAACACGAATATATATGGAGCCACAACACTAAAAGATATAAAAGCCCCTGAACAAAATAATATGGCCCTTCATGTTTGTTTAAACAGTGAAGACGTTATGAAAAATCGAAAAGAACTCGAAAAAGAAACACTTCCTTTAGAAAATTGGGTTTTACCATGGCAAAAACACACAGCCAATGTACAACGTGTTTCTATTTGTGATCATGGTAAAGGTGCTTATACAAAAGAAGATAGTATTCTAAACGTAGATGCTCTATATACCACAGAACCTAATACTTTAATTGGTGTCTTCACAGCGGATTGTGTTGGTGTATTAGTTGTCGATGAAACCACTCCTTGTGTTTGCGTAATTCATTCTGGTTGGAAAGGCACTGCACAAGGAATTGTGGACAAAGTTGTTAAGGAGTTAATATCAAAAGATTTACTTCATCCCCAATTCACCAAAGCTTATTTTTCTCCTAGTATTTTATTTGATTCTTTGGAAGTTGGTATGGAAGTCATTGATTTGATTCATAATTTAGACTTTGATGTCGAACCATTTATTCGTTATATGCCCCATCAAAAAGCTTATTTAGACAATCAAGGTCTTTGTATACAAATGTTAAAAAACAATGGAATTACCCAAATTGTACCTAGTACAATGGATACTAAAAAAGAAATTGAAACTTGTTTTAGTTATCGAAATAATAAACAAACCGGTGAGCATTTTACTTTTGGTTTTATAAAGGAATAAATATGTCAAAAAGAAAAGATGAACGTCAAGTTAAGATTCGTAATATATTATTAAAAGAAAATCGTATCAAAATATCTGAACTTGCCAAGCTTTTAGATATTACACCAGAAACACTACGAAATGATTTAAATGAATTAGAAGATCAAAACATTGTCATTCGCGAACACGGATATGCTCGTTTAGACAACTCATTAAGTGAATTACCTGTTTATCTTCGTTGGCAAGAAAATCAAAAAGATAAAAAGATGATAGTTTATCGTGCTTTTCAAGAATTAGAAGACGGTCAAGTTGTTTATTTAGATTCTGGAAGTACCATTCTTTTAGGAATTCCATATATTTCTATGAAAAAAGATTTAACCATCATTTCCAATTCCCTTCCCTTAGCTTTAGAATGCGCTAAGATGAATTTAAATATTATTTTTGCAGGTGGAAGTGTATTAAATGAAGGGCTTCGTTGTTATGGTCACTTTGCCGAAGAAATCATAAATCACATGCACATTGATGTTGCGATTCTTGGAACCGATGGCATTTTAGGAAGTAATGGTTTTACTACAAATACAATTCATGAAATTGGTTTTAAAAGACATATTATTAATCAATCTAAGAAAATCATAACGGTATGTGATCAATCTAAATTTGAAAAAGAAGCTCCTTTTAAATATTGTAGCTTCAATGAAACCGATTTATTGATTACCAATCAAATCACAAACGAACAATATCAACGAATCAAAGATATTAAAAATATTATACAAGTAAAGGAGGCTTAATTAGCCTCCTTTGCACTCCATATCGTATTTAACACAACTGCTAAAATAATAACAGCTGAACCACATAACGCATAAGCTCCTACGGTTTCTCCATAAAATAAGAATACCCAAATTGGATTCATTACCGCTTCTAATAAACCAATTAAAGAAGTAGTAACAGGATTGGTAAGCTTAGATCCTTTAGAGAAGAAAATATAAGCCAATCCAACTTGGAAAACACCCAAACAAAGTAAAGAAATTATCGATGTTGTATTGCCATAATCAATTTGATTTAAGAATGGAATCGAAATCAAAAACGACAACAAGAAACCTAACATACTAGCGTCTTCACTACTTGCCTTTGGTAAAGAGTTAATAAAGAACACTCCTGAGAAACTAAGTCCTGCACAAATCGCAAGACAATTTCCAATAAGTTTTCCACCATCAATTTGATCAAAAAAGAATAATACCATTCCTGAAAAAGCCATGACAACTAATAAGAATTCTCTTGTTGATGGTAACTTCTTTTTATATAGACAATCCCATATCAATACAAAAATGGGAGCTAAATATTGTAATACAATGGCATTGGCTGCAGTCGTCATTTTATTTGCCATAACATACAACGTATTGGTCAACATTAAACAAATTCCTGCGGATACAACATAGCGATTGATCTTGATTTTAAGTCCTTTCTTATAAATAAAAAATAAAATTAAAGCTATTAAAGATCGTGCTCCATTAATCGCAATGGGATTTCCTGTGATATATTTGATTAATATACCACCTGTAGACCACAAAAAAACCGTAATTAAAATATATACATACCCTCTATTTTTCATAGAAAAAATTTTATCAAAAACATTTTCTATTTACAATAACACTTTAAAACCCAATATCCTTTATCTCTTACAATTCTTTCCACAACACATCCCTTTTCTTCTAAATAATTCATAGCACTTTGAGCACCGTGTTGTTTACGAATCACAATATATAAATTTCCTTTTAAGTGTTCAATGCATTGATCAAATAAAGAATAAATTACTTTTTTTCCTGTTCGAATAGGAGGATTTAATACAATGCAATCAAACATTCCATCTTCTGTACAAATTCCATCTTGGCATTTAATTGTAGCTTTACAATGATTGTTTTTAATATTTTGCGAAGCTAAAGAAACCGCTCTTTCATTAATATCAATCATCATGATTTCACTGTTCCAATTCGAAGCTAAAACAACTCCCACTGGACCAATTCCACATCCTAAATCTAGACAACGAGATGGATTTTTTTCTTCTTTTAATACACTTTCTAATAATATTTTTGTTCCCGTATCTAATTTATCTTTTGAAAATACGCCTGTATTTGATTGAAGTTGATATTCTTTGTTTTGAATTGTGAAATGAATTTGTATTGGTTCATCTTTTAAATTTTTATCATTTTCAAAATATTGACTCATGGCTTGATTATACCAAATAAAAAAGAGGATATACAATCCTCTTATTCAGCTTTTGATTTTTTAGAAGTTGTCTTTTTCGTTGCTGCCTTTTTAACCGTTGTTTTTGTGGCAGTTGACTTTTTAGTTGTTGCCTTTTTCACTGTTGTTTTCTTTGCAGTTTTTTTAGTTTCAACTTCTTCTACTTTTGGTTTTGGTCTTTGATGACGAACTTCATAAACACAAGCTCCTAAAGATGGTACATCCACTTCAATTGTATATGGAAGATTATGCATCTTCATTTTCATTGATTGATATACTTGTGGTTCACTATTTGGGATGTTTCCATTGTATTTAGCCCATTGTGTATTGATAATTTCTTTATATTTTCCTTTGCGTTCAACACCAAATTGTTGATTTTTATACGCATTTGTAGAGAAATTCAAAATCACAACATAGTCACGAGTTGATCCTTTACGAATATAAGAATACATATTTTGTTTATTATTATCCGCATCAATCCATCTAAATGATTCCCAACTATAATCATTTTCAAAGAACGCATCATTTTTAGTATATAAAGCACCTAATTCCATAAATAATTTTTCAAAACTATCATGCATAGGCATTTCACGTAAGAACCAGTCACAAGTCTTGTTTTCATCCCATTCACGCATTTGACCAATTTCATTTCCCATGAAATTTAATTTTTTACCAGGATGCGTAAACATGTAAACATATAAAGCACGAGCTTGGGCAAACTTATCATTGTAATTTCCCCACATTTTATTCACAATAGTTGCCTTGCCATGAACATTTTCATCATGACTAAATGGTAAAATGAATCGTTCTGAATAGAAATAAGCCATTGAGAAATTGATTTTATTATGATGCCATTGACGATAAATAGGATCCATTGCCAAATACTTCAAAGTATCATTCATCCATCCCATATCCCATTTATAATCAAATCCAAGTCCACCTTCTGAACTAGGACGCGTAACATTTGGGAAATCCGATGAGTCTTCGGCAATCAACATAATTTGACCGTTATGTGCTTCATTTAATAAATAATTCATACGTTTCAAGAAGAAAATAGCTCCTTCATTTGCGCCACGGTCTTTATTTCCTTTCCAATAAATGGCATTACTAATGGCATCCATTCTTAATCCATCAAAATGGAATTCTTCTAACCAATAGTTTGCGGCACTCATTAAGAAAGAACGAACTTCTTCACGCCAAAGATTGAAGTTTAATGTACCCCATTCTGAATATGCATCTTCCGGTTTATCGTATTCATACAAAGGAGTTCCATCATAATAACGAAGCGCAAAGTTATCAGTAACAAAATGAACAGGCACAAAGTCCATAATGACACCAATTCCCGCTTCATGTAACGCATTAACAAAATGTCTTAATTCACTAATTGTTCCATATCGTGCAGTAGGTGCAAAGTAACAAGTACATTGATATCCCCATGAACCATCAAATGGGAATTCACATAATGGCATAAATTCAACATGTGTAAATCCATGTGTTTTACAGTGTTCAATTAAATTTTGTTCAATTTCATGGTAGTGAAGGAAATGATCAATTGGTTCCCCTTCTCTTGTTCCATCGCCTTTCATCCATGAACCTAGATTAAGTTCATAAATATTAATTGGTTGATCAAATCCCTTTGAACGTGTTTTCATCCATTTTTGATCTGTCCAATTGTGTGTTTCTAAAGAAGCAACGATACATGCATTATTAGGTCTTAATTCTGAGCGGAATGCATATGGATCGATTTTATCAACGATTTCACCACTTGCTTGTTTTACTCGAAATTTATATTTATCTCCTTCTTTTGCTTCTTTAACAGTACAATGCCATACCCCATTTTTTTCTTTATACATGTAGTCTTTTGTGCCATCCCAATTATTAAAATCACCGACTACTGCAATTTCTTGAGCATGAGGGGCATATACACGAAATGTAACGCCTTCTGATTCAAGGTGTGCTCCAAAATATTTGTAGGCTTGAATATCTCTTCCTTGAAAAAAAGCCTCTAAGCTATACTCCATATTTTTTCTCCTTCTTTTATTAAATTATATAACAATTTGTATCTATCGCAAAATAAAAAGACAATTTAAATTGTCTCTTTGAATTGTTTTAAAATATTTTCTAAATCTTGTAGTGACTCCATATTCGAACACAAATTTTTGAAATAATGTGAATTAGGAAGTCCTTTTAAATACCAAGAAGCTAAGCCTCTCATTTGATGAATCGCAACTTTTTCACCTTTACTTGCACATAAATCCTGCGCATGTTGCATACAAATCGCAATGCGATCATCAATGGTAAAAGTATGATGTTGTCCAGTAAGACGATCATTGATTTCTTGAATTAAGAAAGGATTTCCAATGATTCCTCTTCCAATCATTACACCATCACATCCAGTTTGTTCCATCATCAAAAAGAAATCATCCACCGTTTTAACATCACCATTTCCAATCACTGGAATGGAAACCGCTTCTTTTACTTGTTTAATATAATCCCAGTTAGCTTTTCCTTCATACATTTGACTGCGTGTACGACCATGAATCGTAATGGCACTAACACCTGCTTCTTCCATAGCCTTGGCCATTTCAACACAGTTAATATGCGCTTCATCAAATCCTAGTCGCATTTTTACTGTCACTGGTTTAGATACAGATTGTACTACTTGACTCATTAATTCTTTTGCATAGTCCACATCTTTCATTAAATAAGAACCTGCTTTTGCTTTAATGACCTTATTAACAGGACATCCCATATTAAAATCGATAATATCACAATCCGTTTGGGTATCTAAATACTTAGCACCATATAATACCGTTTCAATGTCATGTCCAAATAATTGAAAACTTAAAGGATGTTCATATTCATCACTTACACACATTTCAATTGTTTTTTTAGATTGATAAAACAAAGCTTTATCACTGACCATTTCATTGCATACTAAACCCGCACCAAATTGTTTGGCAATTTTACGAAAGGCAATGTTGGATACCCCGGCTAAAGGAGCAATCACAATGGGATTATCGATGTGTACATTCCCAATATCAAACATGTTTCGACTCCAATATTTTCATTAAATCTTCTTTCGTGAATGTATATCTTTCGTTACAAAAATTACAAGTGACCTCGCATCCATTGTCTTTATCAATCATATCTTGTATGTCTTCATCTTTTAATACCGCAAGTCCACTTGCCATTCTTTCTTTTGAACATGGACAAGAATAATGGATTTCTTGATTTGATAGAATATTAACTTCTCCAAAAATATCAATTAATAATTGTTCCAATGTTGAATCATCGTATTCAAGCATTAAAGTAGACATTGGTTTTAAACCACCAATAATATTTTCACAAATTAAAATATCTTCTTCCGTTGCATCTGGTAACATTTGGATAATTAATCCCCCTGCGCTTGCAACTCTTCCATCGGTTCCCATTAATACACCTACACTTACAGCGGTTGGTGTTTGTTCCGAAAGGGCAAAATAATACGCAAAGTCTTCGCCAATTTCTCCACTTTGAAGTTGTACTGTACCTGTGAAGTTATCTTGCATATGAAGATTTTTAGTAACTGTTAAATATCCATCACATCCTACAACCGCTCCGACATTTAATTTTTGTTCATTGTATAAAACATCTTCCACATGTGGGTTTGATACAAATCCACATACATTTCCATTATAGTAAGCATCCACCATAATTGTTCCAATTGGACCATGTCCATTAATGGTGATATTCAACATTTCTTGTTCATCCTTTAACATGACACCCATCATGCTTCCTACACTTAACGTACGACCTAAGGCAGCACAAGCACATGGATGTAAGTCAAAACGATCTTGTGCTTCTTGGACTAAATCCGTAGTATGACATATAAATACACGTACACGATTTTCTAATACTAATGCACGTACTAATTGATCTTTCATTTCTTTTCCTCCAAAAGAAAAGACGCTATGCGTCTTTTTTCTTTGTTAATTCATTCATGGCATCATCTAGATCTTTTTGATCTACGCTTGTTGGAATAGGAGGAAGTTCTTCTTCCGGTTCTTGTTCTACTGCTTGAGCAACCACTTCATTTGGATTAGTGATTTGACCATATTCCATCAAGTTCATGATTTCTTCATTTGTTAATGTTTCATATTCATATAATGATTTCGCAATTAAATCCAATAAATCGCGGTTTTCTTCAAGAATTTGACGACATTGTTTTTTACATCCATCTACAATATTACGAACTTCTTTATCAATTTCTTCAGCTACCCCAGCTGAGTAATTGCTTCCTTGTGTATAATCACGACCAAGGAATACATTTCCTTGTGGATCTGCATATTGAATAGGTCCTAACGAAGACATTCCATATACACGAACCATATTTTTCGCAATTTTCGTTAATTTTTCGATATCATTGCTTGCTCCGGCACTAACAGCATCTTGTCCAAATACGATTTCTTCGGCAACACGTCCTCCAAGTAAACCAGTGATTTCTGCTAAGAAAGCAGATTTAGTCGGGAACATTCTTTCTTCACGTGGCATCATCAAGTTATATCCACCTGCTTCTCCACGAGGAATAATTGTTACTTTTTGTACTGTATCGGCATCTTCAACTTTCAATCCAATAACAGCGTGTCCAGCTTCATGGTAAGCCACAAGCATTTTGTCTTTTTCAGTGTATTTACGACTTTTCTTAGCAGGTCCCATCATTACACGGTCAATGGCTTCATCTAAGTCATTCATTGTAATTACTTTTTCTTTATTACGAACCGCTAAAATAGCACCTTCATTTAATACATTGGCTAAATCAGCTCCTGAGAATCCAGGTGTACGTTTTGCTAAGTTTTCTAAATTGACATCCGCAGCTAGTTTTTTATTGCGTGCATGTACATTTAAAATTTCTTTTCTTCCTTTTACGTCTGGTAAATTAACAGTAATTTGACGATCGAATCGACCAGAACGAAGAAGAGCTGGGTCCAATACATCAGGACGGTTTGTTGCCGCAATAACGACGATTCCTGTATTATCAGACATACCATCCATTTCAACTAATAATTGGTTTAATGTCTGTTCACGTTCATCGTTTCCACCACCCATACCGGCTCCACGTTGACGTCCTACGGCATCGATTTCATCAATGAAAATGATACATGGGGCATTCTTTTGAGCGTTCTTGAACATATCACGAACACGGCTTGCTCCTGTACCAACAAACATTTCTACGAAATCAGATCCTGAAATAGAGAAGAAAGGCACATTTGCTTCTCCGGCAACGGCTTTTGCCAATAATGTTTTACCTGTTCCAGGAGGTCCTACCATTAAGATTCCCTTAGGAATATGGGCTCCCATATCCGTAAATTTCTTAGGTGTTTTTAAGTAATCAATAACTTCTTTTACTTCTTCTTTTTCTTCTTCACAACCCGCAACATCTTTAAAACGAACTTTTACATCGTTTTCCATACGAGCTCTTGACTTGGCAAATTCAAAGGCTTTGGCATTGGATCCTCCACCCATTTTTGACATCATCATGAAGAAGACAACACAAATAATAATAAATGGTACCATTTGTGCTAATAAAGTAATCCACACTGAATTGGCATCCGGATTAATAACTGAGATTTCTCCTCCATCTTTTGTCAATGTTTCATCTAACCATTCAATATTCGCATCTGTATTTGGAATAATCACGCTATAAGCTGTTGTTTTACCTTTTGATTTATATGTTCCTTCTACTTGAATGATAGTTCCATCAATTGTCACAGATGAATCTTCAAAATCAACTTTTTGAGCTGTTTTCTTGAATTCTGTGAAATTTAAATGTTCGCTTGATGCTGATGTGTTATACATCATCAAAGAAAGAACAATGCAAATAATGAAAATAGTTGGTAAATAATTCAACCATTTTTTCTTCATTCTACATCCCCCTTATTTATTCATATACACTTGGGCTTAATACCCCAACAAAAGGAAGGTTTCTATATTTTTGATTGTAGTCTAAACCATATCCAACTACGAATTCATTAGGAATTGTAAATCCTACATAATCTGCTTCAATGTCTACTTTTCTTCCTTCTGGTTTATCTAATAAAGAAACAATCTTAACATCCGTTGCTCCTTTATTATAAAATACTCGTTTTACAGCCTTAATTGTTTTACCTGTATCAATGATATCTTCAACAATTAATACACATTTTCCATCACATGTGTCATCTAAGTCTTTATTGATTTTTACATCACCAACTGACTTAGTTCCTACATATGAACTCACTTTCATAAAATCAATTTCACAAGGAATTGTGAAACGTTTCATTAATTCCGACATAAAAGGAACACTTCCTTTTAATAATCCTACAATTAATAAAGGTTCTTTAAATTGACTATAATAACTTTCTAATTCAGCTGCTAATTCTTTACAACGATTAGCGATTTGTTCTTCTGAAATTAAAACTCTTTCAATATCTTTGTTTTCCATAAATTACTCCTAAGTTACAAGTTGTATTGTATCATAAACAAATTCGAATTCACACTAAAATGTTCTACATCACAACCGATTTCCGGTACAAAAATAATGTGCTTTTCTTTATTTTCAACAACCAGCCAATTTTGTCTAATATGTCTAGGAATTTTACGATCAATAAAAAAGCGATGGATGTTTTTGGTTCCAAATCGTAATTGAATACAATCTTTTTCTTGTACATTTCGAATTACCAATGGAAAATCATTTTCACTTACTTTCATTCCTTCAATTGTTTTTCCAGAATCCAATAATTTAAATCGATCAAATTCTTGGTAGATTAACGAATCCAATTGAACATAAACGTTCTCTTTTCTTTTGCCACAATACAATTGATTTTGATATCGTTCTAAATAATATTCATTTAATTCAAGATAAATATCTTTTTTTAATTTTTCACATAAATCCAATAAATGCTTTCTAGATAAATGTATATTCATATATTGATATAAATATACATCTAAATAAAACCAGTTATCAGACAAGGAAATCAAATCATCTACTTTAAAAGATTGAAGAAAATACAATGCTTCTTTTCTTTTTTGATTTAAAGCTTCATTTTCAACTTTAATTTGATCACAAATCTTTAATTTATCTTCTTTTGTCATAAAGTCAATTTGACTGTGACGAATTTTATTACGTGTATAATCATTTGTTAAGTTGGATTCATCGATTCCATAACAAACATGGTGTTGAATACAATATTGTTCTAATTCCTTTTTCGTATAAGACAATAAAGGACGCACAATTTCATATTCATTTCGGTTCATTTTTTCTTGAAGTCCATATGCATCGCACAACATATGACGATTCTTTTGAAAGAAATAAGTTTCAATGTGATCATCCATATGATGAGCTACATAGATTTCTTTACAATGGTATTGTTGACATAACGATTCAAAAAAATGATAACGAACATTTCTAGCCCAAGCTTGAAAGTTATCACTGTGATCATATATTGGTTTAAGCACATGAAGTAACAATTGATTTTGTTCACAATATTCTTTTACGTATTCTTCATCTCGAAGGGCACTTTCTCTTTTTTGATAATTCACATGGGCTACTACAATATTATATATATGTTTTTGATTCATCATGTCTAACAGAGCCATACTATCGGGTCCACCAGAACAAGCTATAATAATTGTTTTCATGGAAGAATGATAACAAAAAAAAGGGTATTTATCCAATACCCTCGTGAATTCTTTGTTTGATAGCTAAAAATAAAGGACTATCAACGGGAATATGTGCTTTTACATCAATAATTCTTGATGAATTGATCCATTTTGAATCATTTAAATAACACGCACTGACTTTACTCATTCCTTCTATTTTACCTAGCTGCATAATATGGTCTTTTCCATAAATCACTTTTGAATTTGCTCCCGTAATGGGTACTACAAATACTTTTCCTCTTTGAATTGATAAAATCAAACCAAAGTGTAAATACCCAATTTCAAATAAATAAGAATGTCCAAAATCAATGTAACAAATATCCCCGCAACGAATATTCACATTTAAATCCTGACAAGAAAAAACTTCTTTTCTTCGACAGTAATTTAGTTTAGAAACCATATAATCAAATACTTCATTTTCTGATAACGAATTACATAATTCATTTTCTTCTTTTTCTGCCTGCTTTTTTAGAAGTTCTAATTTCTGGTTTTTTAAAACAGTTTGTTTATTCATCATCCATTCTTTTGGTTCCATGCATCTATGATATCAATATAAAATTATAAATATCTTATAATTGTTAATGAAAATAAAATTTTGCTTTAAATTTAGTTACTTTTTCTTTGATACGACGATGTAAACTCAATAACGGATGAAATTTCTCATTAATCATTCCCGATTTTTCAATAAATAATTCTATTCCCAACAATAAAATTAAAATAACAACTAAACCAATGGCACGATTCAACATATAAATAAAAGCACTTAAACCAAATAAAGCAGTAATGGCACACATAATGATAACGGTATTGCCATGCCCAAATTGTTTCATCAATAAATGATGAAGATGACTTTTATCTGCTTGCATGAACTTCATTCCTTTTAAGGTTCGTCTTAATATAGCCGATAAAGTATCAATAATAGGAAGCATCAACAATAAAATAGGAAGTCCTAAGGTCACAATGGTTGAACTTTTAAATCCTAATAAAGAAATAGCAGAAATCATAAATCCCAAAAATAAAGATCCACAATCTCCCATGAAAATACTTGCTGGATGGGCATTATATACTAGAAAACCAAAAGTTGCACTGGCTAAGATGAACGTAATTGTCACTACATCAATGCGTCGTTCGACTAGGGCAAGACATCCTATGACAATTAAAATCACAACGCTCATTCCACCTGCTAATCCATCTAATCCATCAATTAAATTAACGGCATTGGTAATACCGGCAATCCAAATAATTGTGAATAAAACAGTGATAATAGGAATATTAATGGCAAATCCAAATACACGAATCACATCAACGGATACACCATAATAAATCAATACAATGGCTGCTATGATTTCAAGGACAAGTTTAACGCTTGCTTTTAAGTCCACTAAATCATCAATTAATCCCGCAAAGAACATGATACTTCCACCTATGATAATTCCATCCAAGGCTCGATCACATGACACAAACAAAGCCATGGTAATCATAAACGCCAAGTAAATCGCAACTCCACCAATACGACTGATTTTACCATGGTGAACGGTTCTTTCGTTTTCCTGGGCATAGGATTTCGCAATTATTGAGTATCGTTTTATCACTGGGGTAAGGCATATGCTTAAAACCAGTGGCACTATAATAATTTTATAATCAATCATTTCGTCTTTCCTTCATTTTATTCATAATATCGTATTGTGGTGTATTTGTGCAAATGATTGGACATTTGAGTTCATATTTCAAATAAGGTTGTAATCCAAAACAATTTGCCAAGCCCCCACTTAAATAAATACCATTTTCTAATATTTTTTCTTGTAGTTCTAATGAACAAGTTGAAATCATTTGTTTGGTCCATAAAATAATTTGTTTTTCTACTGCTTCAATACAAGGCCATAAATCCATCGAAGATACTTGCACTTTTTCATATTGATTGTATTTATTCATTCCAAAACAAGACAATTTCGCATTTTTATTTTTTAGTAAACTCTTAGAACATGCTTCTTTCAACATACGAGCATCTTCCATAGAAATAAAACACTTTGTTTTCTTTAAAACAGTTTGCACAATAGCTTCATCAATTTGATATCCCGCAAAAGGAATCACCTTTTGAAACGATTGTTTGCCATCAATGTTTAATCCAATCAAAGTATAAGAATGACCCAAATGAATATAAAAATGAATGTGTTCTTTCATTAAATCCGCAATTGTAATAAATTCAACACGATAAATTCCTAATTCCTTGGCATAAGAAATCCATTTTTGTTCTTCTTGTTGACTTCGATTCAATAAACAAATCAATACACATGGACGCTTCCATATATGTTTTTCAATATTTAATCCATATTTTAATAATGGCATAATATCTGATAGGATTTTACCTTCACAAAATGGATACTTTACTTTAATTGAATTATTTCGATGGTATACGTATTCTGTAGCTTGCGAGGCAACGGATACAACTTCATTATTTTTATACGCAATAATGCTTTGAAATTGTATTAATTCATCTTTTGATTCATCAAAAATCCGAATTTGATATGCACCGGCATCGATTATATACCATCTATTGAACATACTTATCCTCCAAATCCATTAAATATCGTCAAATCAAGAATGGCTTGTGTTGATAAATACGCAAGCACAAAAGAAAGTAAAAACATTAAAGTAATGACTTTTCCACTCTTTTGAACTTTACAAATTTTTTCAAATTGAATGGAAGAACAAGCATATACACTAACAATAAAACATAGAACAAAGACAATGTACTTCACAAGTGAGTAAATCATTTTCTTCCTCCAATCGATACTAATTTCACAAAATTATATTTCTTTTCTAATTCTTTTTGCGCTTTTTCTAAAATAGAAATATCTTTAGAAAATCCCATCATTGTTGAACCAGAACCAGACATCATAACTCGTTCGATGCCACATTGTTCCATATCATTTTGAATGGCATTTAAAATCGGTTCCATTTCTTTGGCTACTGGTTCTAAGGTATTATTCATAACTTTAAATAACGAAGAAATATCTTTTTGTTCGATTGTTTCTTGAATTAAATTCACATCCACTGACAATGGCTTTTGTTCATGCCATTTTTTAAAAGCTACAGGAGTTGAAATCCCTACTTCTGGTTTAACAAGTAGACAAGGTAAAACTAAATCCGTATCAATGGGTTTAATGATTTCTCCAATTCCTTGTACTCTTGCCCATTGGCTATAGACACAAAAAGGTACATCGGCTCCAATTTGTTTGGCAAGAGATAATTGTTGTTCAAAAGAAATCGATAATTGTTCCATTTCCATAATGGCTTTTAAAACAGCTGCCGCATCGGTAGATCCCCCAGCCATTCCTGACATCATAGGAATATTTTTATGAATTTTCACATGAAAACAAGAAGAAATAGAATATTCTTTTTTTAATAATTGAATCATTTTTGATACGGTATTATTTTCTGGAATCGCATATGTATCACATTCTACTTTATCTTGTGAACTATATACAATTTCAATTTCATCGTATAAAGAAGTCGGTGCCATAATCATATCTAAATCATGGTATCCATTTTCCATAACACCTACTATATCAAGTGCTAAATTAACCTTAGCATATGCTCTAACAATCATAATATCCCTTTCCCACTTCATATAAACGAATAAAGTCTTCTAATGTACATTGTTGTGCACGCGTAGATGGTTCAATATTCGCTTGAATTAAAAGATTTTTAGCTAATTCTTTGTCTTTAACAAAATCTTGGAAGTTATTATAGATTGTTTTTCGTCTTTGTGTAAAACATGATTTGACCATCTTAAAGAACACATCTTCATTTTCTAAGCGATATTTATGATGAAAAGAAAATTGGACAACCATTGAATCTACATTTGGTTTAGGCCAGAATACGTGACGTGAAACATCCATCACTTTTTTCACATCACAACGATATTGAGTAATAACACTTAGAGCATTGTATTCTTTTTCGTTTTCTTTAGCCAAGAAGCGTTCTCCCACTTCCTTTTGCATCATGACCGTAATTCTTTCAATTTTTTCTTTTGCTTCAAACAACTTAAACAAAATTGGTGTTGTGATATAGTAAGGCAAATTTGACGCGAATACGACTTTTTGGTTTTCTTTTCGATATTTTTGAATTTGTTGATCAACATCCACTTTCATAAAATCTTGTAAAATAACTTCTAAATGATCAAAACCAATTTCATTTTCTAAAACCATTGGCAAGCGATCATCAATTTCAAACGCAACCACGTGATTGCTTCTTTCACATAAACACTGTGTTAAAGCACCAATTCCTGGACCAATCTCAAAGACAAGTTCATCTGGGCTTTCAATAGCTGCTTGAGCTATTTTTTCAACGACTTTAGGTTCGATAATAAAATTTTGTCCATATGTTTTCTTTGTGAATACATTATATTTTTCTTGAATTTCTTTTGTTTTTTTAATTGTTGCGATTCGCTGATTCATTTAACTTTTCCTCGATTTCTTGTTTGGAAACATTCATTCCATTTAATCTTTTAAAACATGTTTTACCGTTGCATGGTCCAATATGGAAAAGCTCACAAACTTTAAAACGCTTTTGTGAATTTCCCATTAATCCTAAATCTATAAATTCATCAAATGATAAACTTTCTTGTTGGTTAATAAAAGTAACACAGTTCATTAAAGAATCCCATAAATCTTCTTTACTTGCGTGTTCCACTCCTACTTTTTTTTCTGTGCGTGCTTTTTTCTTATCAATAAACGCATTTTTACATCCTGGTACATATTCATTTATTTGACGGCGAATGTGTTCTCCTGGTGTATCGGGATCGGTAAAGATAATAACGCCTCTTTTTTCTTGTGCATATTTTACTCTTTGAAGCGTAGTTTCATTTACTTGATCGCCTCCTGTTTCAATGGTGTCACATTGAAAATAGGTTTGTAATGTATTGGTATCGTTTTTTCCTTCGACAACGATGATTTCTTTAATTTTATTATTCAAGTCCATATGTAAATCCCTCACCATGTACTTCGTTCACATTATTTACGATAATAAATGCCGACGAATCAATTTCCATAATTTTTGATTTTAATAACGATAATTGTTTTTGTTTAATTACACACATCACAACAGGATGATATTGTTCTGTATATCCGCCAATTCCATCTAAAATGGTAACGCCTCTTTCCATTTCATTAACTAAGTAATTACGAATATCAATCCATTTATCGGATATAATCATACAATTCAAAGCATTTTCTGTTCCTAATAATACAGCACGATTAATTGCTACACTTGATGTGAAAACCGATAAAATTCCAATTAAAGCTGGCTCTAAGCCATGGATGACTAGACCCAACAAAATTGTCAAAACATCAATAATAGCTACACTATTTCCACTAGAAATATGAGTATATTTATGTAAAATCAAAGCTGGAATATCCATTCCTCCTGTGCTCGCATTTACTCTAAAACAAATTCCTAATCCCAATCCACAAATTAAACCCGCATAAATAGATGCCAAGTATGGTTCCATGATAAAGGTTCCTTTTGGAAATAAGTCATAGACAATTGAAAATATAGAAATGCCCACTGGATAAACAATCGTTGATAATAGCGTTCTTGCCGCAAATTGTTTTCCCAAAAACAAAAATCCGAGCAAAAATAAACTAACCGTTAAAATATCAATTAATATTACAGAGTCAATCGGAACCAATGGCTGTATGGCAACAACAACTCCGGCAACTCCACCTGTTAAAATATTATTAGGTAATATAAAAAAGGATACTGCTATTGCTACCAGTAAATTTCCAAATACAATCATTAAATATTCAAATATTTTATTTTTATTCTCCATATCAAAAAGATTATATCATTATTTTTAATTTGATGGTATTCTTTAAATAAGAGTGAAGAAAGGAGAAAAATTATGTCTACACCACATAATCAAGCCAATAAAGGTGAAATTGCTTCGGTGGTATTAATGCCAGGAGATCCTTTACGTGCCAAATTCATTGCGGAAAACTATTTAGAAGATGTTGTTTGTTTCAACACCGTAAGAAATATGCTTGGCTATACAGGAACTTATAAAGGAAAGAAAGTATCGGTCATGGGTTCAGGTATGGGAATGCCTAGTATTGGTATTTATTCATATGAATTATATTCTCAATACGATGTGGATACGATTATTCGTATTGGATCAGCAGGAGGATATACACCAGATTTAAAATTATTCGATGTAACTTTAGCACATAGTTCTTATTCAAAATCAAGTTATGCGCAAGTTCAATCCCATGATTTCAATGAAATCCAATATCCTGATGAACAATTAAATCAAAAAATCATGGATTGTGCTAAAAAATTAAACATGGAAATTAAATCGATTCGTATTCATTCTTCTGATGCGTTTTATTGTGAAGATGATTCTTTAATGAAAGAAGCTATTCAAAATGGATGCCAAGCCGTAGAAATGGAAAGTTTTGCTTTATTCCATAATGCCAAAGTATTACATAAAAAAGCAGCTGCCATTTGTACCATTTCAGATTCCTTTGCGTTTGAAGAAATCACGACTCCTCAACAAAGAGAACAGTGTTTTAATGACATGATGAAAATCGCATTAGAAGCTTGTTTATAATGAAAAAAACCAGGTGAAATAGAATCATCTGGTTTTCGTTATTTACATTAAGCTAATTCCTTTTGAAGTTCCAATACGATTGGCACCTGCTGCAATCATATCATCCATATCTTGTGGTGTACGAACCCCACCAGCTGCTTTAATTAATGCTTGATCACCAACAGCTTTTTTCATAACTTCAACAACATGAACATTGGCTCCAGCACTATTAAATCCAGTTGAAGTCTTCACAAAATCCGCTTTGGCTTCTACACATAATTTAGAAACACGTGTAATTTCTTCGTCTGTTAATAAACAAGTTTCAATGATTACTTTTACTGTTTTATCACCTGATGCTTCTACAACGGCTTTAATATCATTTAAAACAACCTCATCATTTCCAGCTTTTAATTCACCGATATTAATAACCATATCAACTTCATCAGCTCCATTGGCAATCGCATCTTTTGTTTCAAATGCTTTGACAGCACTTGTATTGGCTCCTAGTGGGAATCCAATTACAGTACAAACCATAACATCACTGTCTTTCAACAATTCAGCACAATAAGATACCCAATATGGATTTACACAAACCGATGCGAAATCATATTCAATTGCTTCTTCACACAATTTTTTAATTTGTTCACGAGTAGATTCTGGTTTTAATAAAGTATGATCAATATATTTACTTCTTTTCATAAGTACCTCCATCTGTTGTTATTATACTTTATATAAGAAAGGGATTCCAATACATTCAATTGCATTTATTCATACAATTTTTTAAATGACATTCATATTGTCAAAATAAAAGATATAATAAATATGGTGATAAAATGAAAACAATACTCGTACCCGCAAATCTACATTTGCCTATGTATCAAAAACTATTAAAAGAAAATCAAAATCAAATTGATGTTCAAATTATTTCTTTGAATTCTTTTATTTATGATTTAAAAGAAAAACAATACCAAATTTTATATCAATATCAATTAAGAAAAGACATCATATCAAAATCCAACACATACTATGAAAGTATGAATGATTTAACTTTCCTTAAGTCTTGTTTATCTTTTATTCGTTGGTGTAAATTATATGACATTCATAAATTCCCAAAAGATACCAAAAAAGAACAAGACCTAAATGAAATCATTCAAGTGCTATATCCAATTGATACAAAAGAAAATCATATTAAAAAAATAGAAGATATTTCATCGATTCAAATTCTTCGTAAACCTTATTCTGATATGGAAATGATATGGATTCAATATTTATTAGAACACGGTGCATCGTATTATGATACAAGTATAAATCAACACTTTGAATATCATACTTGTGCGAATTCTCGAAAAGAAGCGGAATTGATTTGTCTTGAAATTCTTGAACATGATTTATATGCCAATGATTGTTTTGTATGTACAAACAATGAATCACAAAACCAAGTATTAGCACAAATGATGGACCAATATCATATTCCTTATACTTTTTTGAATACATCTATTTATTCATCCATTGTTCAAGATTTTTATATGATTTTTGATTGGATTTTAAATCCCTCATTAACTACTTTTTTAAGTATGATTCAACTTGTTTTTCCTGCCATTTATAATGATATGAATTTATACTATACAAACTTTCCAGAAAACTTTAAAAATGAATTTCATATGAAAGATTTAGACTATGAATTCAATAATATCATTGATGAATATGATTTTAATCGTTTAAAAAAGGCAGAACAAAGAATTATTGAATGGAATGAAGAACATCAAGAGGTCTATGATTGGACAATTTATGACTTTACTTCAATTTGTCAATGCATTCAAGATCGTCATCCTTTTTACCAACAAGAAGATGTCAATATTTATAAAGCAATCCAAGAAGTATATCGTCAATCTTTGCCTTATTTAAATCAACCTTCTTTATTTCTACAATTCATTGAAACAATGGAAGTCCAACAAACTTCAAGTGAAATTAAAGGGGTATTGATTGGTTCTTTAAAAGATTGTAACGCCATTCGTTCGCATGTATTTATTATGGGAGCGCATACTAAAAACTTTCCTGGCATTCAAATTCATACGAATTTATTTGATGAAGATTATATTCGTCATACCGCCTTGCCTTCTTTACAAGAGCGTTTAGCTTTTCAATTAGATGAAATGAAAAATACTTTATTATCCATTGAAAACCTATACATTTCCTATGCGCAATCTGATTATGAAGGAAAAAATTATGAACCAAGTCCAGAAATTGAAGATTGGTTTCATAAAAAAGCAGAATTTGTGAATTTAAAAGAAAGTTCCGTGAATGAAAAAATGAAAATGGAAATTCATCCTCAACAAGCAAATCAATTATTCTTTAAAAACACTCGTTTTAGTGTTTCAAGATTAGAAAGTTTTGCGCGTTGTCCTTTTTCTCATTATCTAAAATATGGTTTAAATTTACGTGTTCCTACTTTAGATATTGCCATGAAAGGAACGATTCTTCATTCCATTTTAGAGACATTAACTAAGAAATACCAAAAAGAATATGTTCATGTAGATGAAAAAGAAATTGAAATGGTCATTTCACATGAATTTGATTTTTATCGTAAAGTATATCCAAATCAAAGTAGATGGATTCATGAACAAATTCTTGAATATAAAGAAAAAGTTATCTTAATCTTAAAACAACTTTCTTATTTTGAAGAAAAATGGCATATGAATATTAAAGACGAAGAATATCATATTCAAAAAGAAATTGAATTCGAAGATATGAAGTTAACTTTTACAGGATACATAGATCGCATCGATAGTTCAAATACTAGTTTTTGTATCTTCGACTATAAATCAAGTAAAAAAGAATTAAAACAAGATAATTTTCAGGCTGGTTTATCTTTACAATTATTAACTTATACCATTTATATCGAAGAACAAGAACACCTTCATCCAACCGGATGTTTCTATGTTTCTTTATCGAGTCCATGTATAACGGATTCTGCTTTAAAAGTAAGTTATCCTAGAAGTAAACCAGGTATTGTCGAAGAATCTAAACTCAATTGTTTTACTGAATTCACAAATCAGAAATTCATCAATGGATGGGCATTTGATGGATTCGATAATTATATGGACGATAATTCTTTAGTGGGTATACGAAAGAATACACCGTCTTTTTCAGAGTGTAAAGAACAATGGAATACTGTTATTAATGGTTTATTAACAGATATGAAAAAAGGAAACATTCAATCCCAAATATCTGATCAAAGTGCATGTTCCCTTTGTTCGTTTAGAAGAGTTTGTCGAAACAATCGTCAAATTGTCGCCCAAGTATCTTATATTGATCAGGAGGAAGAATAATGCCTTTTTCACAAGCACAATTAAATGCCATCAACATACGAAATAAAAACGTTATCGTTTCTGCGAGTGCCGGTAGTGGAAAAACAAGTGTATTAGTAGAACGATTAAGTACATTGGTAATTAAAGACCGTATTCCAATTAATACGATTTTAGCTATGACTTTTACGAACGATGCAGCCAGTGAAATGAAAGCTCGTCTAAAAAAGGATCTTCAAAAAAAGAAAGAAGAAAATCCAAGTGATGATTATATTGCCAATCAATTAACACTATTAGAAACTTCTTCTATTTGTACGATTGATAGCTTTTGTCAAAGTTTAGTTAAAAACTATTACTACAAAATTCCTATTTCATTGACAATGGCCACCAATGTTGGTTCCGAATCGGATTTAATGCATGCCTTTAGTATGGCCTATAATCAAGCCGTACAACAATTAGATAGTAAAAGCTATACGCAATTAAAGTTATATTTTAAAGCTCTTGGAAAACAAGAAGAAGACATTAAAAAAGTAATTGAAACTTTAATCAATGTTGGTAAATCTAAACCAAATATGAATGAGTGGTTTAATGAAATCTTAAGTCATTATGATTCTTTAGACATTCAAAGTGAAACTTGGTTTTTCCAATTCTTTAAAGAGAGAATCCAAGCTATGTTGGATATTCTTGATAAATCGATTTCAGAAGTTGAAGCAATGGAAGTTAAAAGCGAGACAACACGAAATAAGAAATTAGATTCTTTTCATATAAAAAAAGAAGACTTATCGATTTGTTTAGAGGAACTCGTTAAGAAAGATTATGTATCTTTTAAAAAAGCTTTTATCCGTTATATAGAACACAGTGATAAATTCCCTGGTACATATAATGGCTATACATTTGATAAAAATTATCTTTCGTTTCAAGAAGAAATTCAAAAGAATTTATTTGATTTAGATACATTTGAAATGGATATTAAAGATAATAAAACAATTACGAATTCATTGATTCAATTGTGTATTCATACTGATTCTTATTTTGCCCAAATCAAAAAAGAAAAAGAAATCATTGACTTCTCTGATATGGAACACTTTGCCTTACAATTACTTGAAGATAAAGTCATTCAAGAAGAATTAAGAAATAAATACAATGAAATCTTAATTGATGAATTCCAAGATACCAATGAACTACAAGAAACCATTGTTTCGAAATTTTGTCGTGACAACAATGTTTTCCGTGTAGGTGATATTAAACAATCGATTTATGGTTTTAGACAAGCGAATCCTTCTATTATGAAAAATCATATGAATTCAACTTCATTCTATGATTGTTCCTTAGTTCTAGAAGAAAATTATCGTTCGAATAAAAGTATCATTGACTTTAATAATGATTTTTATCAAAAGATTATGAATACAGATTTATTGGGTTCTCAATTTGATGATATTGATATTGCCAAAGTGGGTACTGACCAACAAGTGGATTCTTTAGAACATCCAATTCGTTTTATTTATTGTAGTTCGGAACAAATCAAAAATGATTATCAAGTTAATGGTACCCAAGCTAATAAAATCTGTGAAAATAATCGTTATCATTTTATTGCGCAATCAATTTTAGAAGACATTAAAAAAGGAAAACAATTCAAAGATATTTGTATTTTATTAAGAAGTCGTACACATTTAGAAGATATTAAAAACTGTTTGGAATCGTATAATATTCCTGTTTTTGGACAAGTGACAAATGGTTTCTATACCAACAATGCGATTCAAATTGTTTGTGCCACTTTAAATGCTTTAATTAATCCATACGATGATATTCAATTAATGGCTTGTTTGTGTTCCCCATTGTTTAATGTTTCTTATCAAGAAATCAGTGAAGCTTGTGTACATAAAGAAAAGAATCAATCTTTATTTGAAACCATTCGTTCTTATCCTTTTATGAATGATTTCTTAGATTTTAAGAAAAATAAAGAACACACAGTTGCGTCTTTAATTCGTTCAATTTATGAATTTAATGATTTCTATGTAAGTCATACTACAAGTCAAGATAAAACAAATTTAGATTATTTATTAGAAAAAGCTTCTAATTATTTGTATCCATATGATGTTGAAGGCTTTATTGAAATGATTGAAAATGAATCAAAATTAGATCGCACTGGACAAGCCAATGCCTTTGGAAAAGAAGAAAACGTTGTTCGTATTATGACGATGCATGCTTCCAAGGGATTACAATTTCCTATTTGTTACATATTAAGTGATCATAAAATGAAATCACAAAAAGATGCAGTTATGATTGATGCGAACTTAGGATTGGCTTTATCGCATGTGGATTATAAAAACCAAACAAGGCGTCCTTCTTATTATAATATTGCGTTTCAATCAAAAGCGATTCACGATAGTTTAATGGAAGAAATGCGTATTTTATATGTGGCAACGACAAGGGCAAAAGAAGAAATTGTGTTTGTTGATTATATTTCAAATGAAGAAGAATATAATTTTCCATTAAATACTAATGCACTATTAAATATGAAATCCTATACAAGCTGGTTATTTCATACGTATCGAAACGATGACCGCATTCAATTTATTAATCGCAATATTATTATTGAAGACAAAGAAAATGACATTTGTAATCAAGTTGTGAATCGTAAATATTATCAAAAAGAAGATGAAGTGCTTCGTTCTTTTTCCGCAAGTCAGGCAAAAGCTAAATTGGTTTGGCCTTCGTTTGATGTGAATGAAGGTGCTATGGATCGTGGTACTTTATTTCATGAAATGGCTGGAAATTGTTCATATCCATATCAATTAGAGGATGTTCTAGAGTATGGTAAAGCCCATAATTATGTTTTCTCACAAAAAGATTTAGATCAATTTATGTCTTTAAATAATTGTGTTGAATATGCACAATGGATGAAATTACCTCATCAATTTGAGTTAAGTTATATTGTACAAGAACTTGAACAAGTGGTTCATGGATATATGGACTTCGTTGTTTTTGATGATGAAATTACTATTTTAGATTTTAAAACGGATTCATTAAGTGAAGAATCTTTAGTTTCTAGTTATCAAAATCAATTAATTACCTACAAGAAATCATTACAAAAAGTATATCCAAATAAAAAAATAAATATGGTTCTATATTCTTTCTATCATAGAAAATTGATTAATATAGTTGAATAATTTCTTTAAAAACAATAAAATAATAAGGTATTTTTAAAGGAGAGAAAGAAATGGAAAAATACTTTAAAATCAACGAGAAAGGTTCTAGTGTAAAAACTGAAATTCTTGCTGGTATCACAACATTCTTGGCAATGGCCTATATTTTAGGTGTTAATCCAAGTGTTTTATCTGCTGCTGGTATGAGTCCAACAGCTGTATTTACAGCGACAGCAATTTCAGCTGGTGTGGCTTCTATTATTATGGGATTGATTGCCAACTATCCAGTATCACTTGCTCCTGGTATGGGAGTGAATGCTTTATTTGCTTATACTGTATGCGGTGCAATGGGATATAGCTGGCAAGCTGCTTTAGCTGCTGTCTTTATTTCTGGAGTCATTTTCGTCATTATTTCCGTAACAGGTGTACGTAAAGCAATCATCAATGCGATTCCTGTGCAAATGAAATTTGCGATTGGAGCTGGAATTGGTTTCTTTATTGCCTTTATCGGATTCAAAAATGCTGGTATTATCGTGGCAAGTGATGCGACTTTTGTTTCCATCGGAAACTTAGCAGAACCTACTGTTTTATTGGCTTTATTCGGTTTATTAGTTACTATCGCTTTAGTTGTTAAGAAAGTACCTGCTGGTGTATTTGTGGGAATGATCGTAACAGCTGTTGTTGGTTTAATTTTAGGTGCTTTTGGAATTGAAGGAATGCCTGCTGTTCATCGAGTTGTTTCTTTTAACTTAGATTTTTCAGCTGCTGGTCAATTCACAACAGGATTTGGTGAATTATTCTCTCATCCATTCCAAGCCATCGTTATTTTATTCTCATTCTTATTCGTAGATTTCTTTGATACAGCTGGTACTTTAATTTCAGTTGGAAATAGCTGTGGATTAGTTAATGAAAAAGGTGAATTAGAAAATGCCGAACGTGCTTTATTAGCTGATGCGGTTGGTACTGTCATTGGATCTTGTTTAGGAACTTCTACTGTAACAAGTTTCGTTGAATCAACTTCTGGTGTTGGAGTTGGTGGTCGTACTGGTTTAACTGCTGTTACAACAGGTATCTTATTCTTATTAGCGACTATCTTCTCACCATTCATCTTATCAATTGCGACAAATGCGGTTACTGCACCTGCTTTAATTGTTGTTGGTATTATGATGGCTCAACAATTAGGAAATATTCATTGGGATGATATTGTCATTGCAGCTGCTGCCTTTACAACTGTTATCATGATGGTATTGATGTATTCTATTTCAGATGGAATTGCTTGTGGATTTATTGTTTACACAATTGGAATGTTTGCGAGTGGTCGTAGAAAAGAATTAAATCCTATTGTCTATGTTTTAGATTTACTATTCGTAATTTACTTTATTAGTTTATGTCTATAAAAAAATGGAGGTTATCCTCCATTTTTTTTACCCATTTACAACGTCTGAATATTTTCTACGTGATGGACTTAAATTGTCTACATAGTAACGAACTGTTAATGATTTCGCAACTTTTGTACGAATCTTAGGTTCAACAATGTATCCATCTCCTTCTAACATGGCATCTACCATAGCTTTACAACAAGGAGACATATTACTTACTCCAGGTTCACATTCTTCCTTAAGTTCTCCTGCGTTTAATTCTATATATAACCATTGTTTGTTATGAGCTTCTACTTTCTTTTCTTGAATTTTAGCTGCATATTGTTCTTGCGTCCATTTTGCCATAAACTAAAAAATTCCTTTCTGTTACTTGTAGATAATATAATAATTTATTTTGAAATACAAGATTTTATTCAAATTTCAACTGTAAACGCTTCCATTTAAAAAGAAAAATAGAAATTTTAGTAAGCTAAAATTTCTATTCCTTTTTCTGTTACATAAATTGTATTTTCCCATTGTGCTGATAATAAACCATCTTCTGTATAAGCTGTCCAACCATTATCCGCATCAATAAATAATTCACGCTTTCCTTCATTAATCATAGGCTCAATCGTAAATACCATACCTGGTGCAATGACCATTCCAGTATTGCGAATACCTACGTGATGTACATATGGATCCTCATGGAAATCATTTCCAACTCCGTGTCCACAGAAATCAGTTACAACACTGTATCCATTTTTATACGCAACTTCTTGAATTGCCGCTCCAATATCACCAAAATAACCCCAAGGACGAACGGCCTTAATACCGGCTTCCATACATTCTTTTGTGACATCTACTAATTTTTTTGCTTCTGGACTTACTTGTCCTATACAAAACATTCGTGATGCATCGGCATAGTGTCCATGAACAATTGTCGTACAATCGACATTTATAATATCTCCTTCTTGAAGGATGATGTCTTTATCTGGAATTCCATGACATACTTCATCGTTGATTGATGTACAACAACTCTTAGGGAATCCTTCATATCCTAAACAAGCAGGAATTCCACCATGACTAACTGTATAATCATGTACTAAAATATCAATTTCTTCTGTTGACATTCCGGCTTTAATTTCTCTTCCTACTAAATCTAATACTTCGTTATTAATTTTAGCGGCTTTTTTAATCCATTTGATATCTTCTTCATTTTTAATTAAAGAATGAGGAGGAACTTTCTTTCCTTGTAGCTTTAACACGGAAATGGTGTTGTCCCATTGTTCATGACAATTTTTATACTTTTTATTGGATCCACACCAACAAACAGAATTCTTTTTTAACATTTCGTTTCCTTCTTTCTAAAACTCAATTGTTAACATGCGATCTTTTTGACTCATATCTTTATGAACTTCAATCGTTGCTTCTGGGAAATATTGACGAGCTAACTGTGAAAGTGCAGCGCCTTGTTGATATCCCATTTCAAAAGCTAATAAAGCATGTTCATTACATACTAAATGAGCTTTTTCAAACACATCACGATAGAATTTCAATCCATCTTCGCCTCCAAATAAGGCAACATGTGGCTCATAATCTACAACCGAATGTTCCATTTGCTCGTCTTGAGGAATATAAGGTGGATTGCACACTAATATATCACAATGTAGATCACGTTCCACAAATGGATCTAACATACTTCCACAAATAAAATTCACATGAGCCCCTAATTTCTTGTTGTTTTCAATCGCAACATTTAAAGCATCCTTAGAAATATCCGATGCGATAACATCAAACTTAGGTTCCTCTAAAGCTAAAGTAATTCCAATAGCACCTGAACCTGTTGCCACATCGAATAAAGTAACATGCTCAAATTCAGGAAATTTATCATCAAATTTTTGAAGCACTAATTCAACTAATTCTTCTGTTTCTGGACGAGGAATTAACACATTTTCATTTACGATGAAATCGTATCCAAAAAACCATTCATATCCTAATACATATCCAAGTGGTTTTCCTTGTTCCATTTCATCAACGGCTTTTAAATAGTCTTTTTCAATTTCCAAGTCACATTCTTCATTCATTGAAACATATAAATTTATATTTTTTTGTCGACACAATTCAACCATCAACAACTGTGCTGCTTGTTCTCCCTGGTTGGCCTTGAATAAACGATCCTTGGCTTCGACAATTAAAGAATGGTATGTCATTCTTTTTCACCTGCTAATTTAGCTTGTTGATCCGCTAATTGAAGTGCGCTCATCAAATCATCTAAACGACCATCCATAATACGATCCAATTGGTTAACAGTATAACCAATACGATGATCTGTCACACGATTTTGTGGATAGTTGTAAGTACGGATTTTTTCAGCACGATCTCCGGTACCAATTTTAGTACGACGTTCTGCTCCCGCTTTTTCATCGATTTCTCTTTGTCTTTCTTCATATACACGAGCACGAATTGTCATTAAAGCTGTCGCACGGTTTTCATGTTGAGAACGACCGTCTTGACACTTAACAACGATACCTGTTGGTTTATGCACAATACGAACCGCTGAATCGGTTTTATTAATATGCTGTCCTCCCGCACCAGATGAACGCATTGTTTCAATTTCTAAATCATTCATATCAATATCAAAGTCTTCTTCTTCAATTTCTGGCATACATAAAACTGTAGCTGTAGAAGTATGAATACGACCTTGTGATTCTGTCTTAGGCACACGTTGTACACGATGGGAACCAGATTCAAATTTGAATGTTCCATAAGCGCCTTCTCCATTTACTTTGAAAGAAACAAGTGAATATCCACCGGCTTCGCTATCTTCCATTTCGATGATTTCTACACGCCATCCTTTTGATTCACAGTATTTTGAATACATTCTAAATAAGTCACCGGCAAAGATATTTCCTTCATCTCCTCCAGCAGCTCCACGAATTTCAATAATACAGTTATGTGAGTCGTTAGGATCTTTAGGAACTAGTAATAATTCCAATTTATCTAAGTATTCTTGAATTTTTGGCTCTAATTCTTCAATTTCCATCATAGCCATTTCATGAATTTCTTTATCGTCTTCTTTTGCCAATGCTTTGGCATCTTCTAATTCTTCACAAGCTTTTTTATATGCGTTGTAAGTATCTACCACAGGCATTAACTCATTTTGTTCACGCCCTAATTTCGCCATTTCTTTACGATTGGAAACAATATCATCACGCATCATTAATTCATTAATTTCTTCGTGACGAGCAACTAATGATTCTAATCTTTCTTCCATTTTTGCCATAGCGCATTTCCTTTCCTATATTTTATTTATTTTTTACACAATTTAACAGAATAAATATATCATGAAATACCATAAAAATCATTTAATTATGATATAATTCATACGTTTTTTAGGAGGAGATTATGAATCAAAGTTCATTAACACAAGGAAACATCAAAAAAAGTATTCTCTTGTTTTCGATTCCTTTTTTCTTTTCCAATTTATTTCAACAACTATACAATACCATTGATACTTTAATCATTGGACATTACCTAGGTGATTTATCATTAGCTGCCATTGGAAGTACAGGAGCTATTTTTGAGTTAATTGTTGGTTTTTGTAATGGATTGGGATTAGGATTTGGGATTGTGATTTCAAGATATTATGGAGCTAAGGAAACCGATAAACTAAAGAAAGCCGTAGCCAATGCAATTCTTTTAAGTCTTATATTTTCAATATCACTGACAATCATATCATATTTCTTTTTACCTGATTTATTAACACTATTAAATACGCCAAGCACTATTTTTGAACAAGCTCTATCGTATATTCAATTAATTAGTTTATTTCTAGTCGTTACGATGTTCTATAATTTATCAGCTGGTTTATTACGAGCCATCGGAGATAGTTTAACACCTTTAATTGTTTTAATTATTTCATCAATATTAAATGTAATTCTTGATATTTTATTTATTACTCAATTAAATATGGGAATACAAGGAGCTGCCATTGCCACAGTCATTGCCCAAATTTTGTCTACTATTATTTGTGTTGGATTAATTTTTAAGAAAGCTAAAATATTAATCCCAAATAAATTCTCATTTGATAAACAAATATCCCTAGATTTAGCTGCACAAGGTTTTTCAATGGGATTAATGGTAAGTATTGTTTCGATTGGAACTGTAACACTACAATTTGCGATTAATAAACTTGGAACCGATATTATTGCTGCCCATACCAGTGCTCGTAAATTATTAAGTATATTTTCATTATTCTTAGGAGCTCTTTGTTCATCGATTTCAACGTTTGTCTCCCAAAATAGAGGAGCCAATCAAAAAACACGAATTATCGAAGGCATTCATTTTGTGAATAAATTAGGAATTCTATATGTTTGTGTTGTATCTATTGTTGTTTTCTTTTTAGCACCAACTTTTGTACATTTATTAAGCGGTTCTTCAAATCCAGAGATTATCAATAACGCAACACTCTATTTACGAATCAATATCCCTAGTATGATTATTCTAGTTGTTTTATTAAATGATCGTAATTCCCTACAAGGACTTGGAAAGAAAATCATTCCTTTAGTTTCAAGTATCATTGAATTAGTAGGAAAAGTGATTTTTACTTATTTATTGATTCCTTATATTGGATATTTTGGTGTCTGTCTTTGTGAACCTGTTATCTGGTTGTTCATGACAATACAATTAGAATGGTCTTTAAAAAAAGCTCTAAACGAATTTTGAAGTGAACCCCTAAATTTGGACATCGAATTTAGGAGGTTCACTTTTTATATGTCAAAACTTACAAACGAACAAAAAATAGAAATATTTGAAAAGAAAGCGGCTGGACAGTCGATAAAAAAATTAGCGATTGAATATGGAATTAATGCTCGAGGAATTGTATATTACTATAGACTTATTAAATTGCATGGGCCATCAATTCTTCGACAAAATCAAAATAGATATTATTCCAAAGAATTAAAACAAGAA
>JAQYFP010000182.1 GCA_028723085.1 Erysipelotrichaceae bacterium
CAAAATCATCTTATACGGAGATATGGCAAGATAAATGACGATATGCAGAAAACCTTGATTTTAAGCCATTTTCGCGAGGTTTTATAAACACTTGCGCGGGCTTATAAGAAGATTTCCGTCTATCAAATCAATAAAAAAATAAGTTGTATTTATACTTAAGTTAAGAAATATTTACAAATAAATCTCCTGGTATTTACCTTTTAATCAAATTTTATTTATTTTCTTCCTTTATAGTTAAGACAAAAATGAAGAGGGAGACTAAATGAATAAAAAAGTAATGACTTGTTTATTGGCTGGAACACTTACAAGTAGTGTACTACCAATGATGAATGTATATGCTCAAGAAAATGGAGTTGTGATTAATGAAATTGAATCCAATGGCGATGCCAATGACTGGGTGGAAGTAATTAATACTTCCAATGTACCTGTTGATATTTCAGGATGGTACATTTTAGACAATGAACCTGATAAACATCTAAGTGATACTGTTCCTTTACCAAGTGGAACTATTTTAAATCCAGGTCAAATTCTTGTTTTAAATGAAACTGTCGATTTTAATTTTGGACTTGGTAAAAATGATAGTGTGACTTTATATGATGGAAATGGAAATGTAATGGATTCTTATGCATGGGATAGTCATGCCAATGGAACGTTTGCTCGTATTCCTGATGGAACCGGTGCATTTGTAGATACATCCGCTACCAAGGGTACAAACAATCAAGTAATTGATACACCTGTTGAAAAGGTGACAACCTTGGTGATCAATGAAGTGAATTCCAGTCCAGATGATTGGGTTGAATTAATGAACATTGGTACAGAAGCTTTAGATATTTCAGGATTTGAAATTCGTGATAACTCGGATGACCATAGTTTTAAGTTTAAAGAAGGAACAACGATTCAAGCCAATTCCTTACTTGTAGTTGATGCGAAAAGTGAAGGAATCAATGGAACTTTTGAAAGTGCGATTGGTATTGGATCAGGTGATTCGATTCGTTTATTTGATGACAAAGGAAACTTATTAGATTCCATTTCTTGGACCGAACATGCATCATATAATGGAGATCCAGCTCTTGCTTCTATTGGTCGATTTCCTGATGGAACAGGTGCTTTAACAATCACTAAAGAAACCAAAGGCTATGCCAATGATTGGTATGCTCCTGAAGGAATTGTGATTAATGAAATTGAATCCAATGGCGATGCCAATGATTGGGTTGAAATTAAAAACACAAGTTCACAAGACATTGATATTTCGGGTTGGTATATCTTAGACAATGATCCAGATAAACATAGTAGTGATGTAAATCCTTTACCAATGGGAACGATTTTAAAAGCTGGTGAATACTTTGTTTTTGAAGAAAACAATCAATTTTCGTTTGGATTAGGAAAAGAAGACTGTGTTACTTTACACGCTAGCAATGGACAAGTCATCGATGAATATGCATGGACAAATCATGCAAATGGTGTATTTGCTCGTATTCCTGATGGAACAGGTGAATTTGTAGACTATGAAACTTCTACAAAAGGTTCTATCAATGTTAAATTAAATCCTGTCGTATTAAATGAAGTTCAATCAAAAGATCCAGATGGAAAAGACGATTGGATTGAACTAGCCAATCCAACTTCACAGCCTATTGATATTTCAGGACTTATCATCAAAGATAGTGAAGACAATCATGCTTATGCCATTCCAGAAGGAACAACAATTGAAGCCAATGGCTATTATGTCATCTATGAAAGTGAATTTGGTTTTGGATTAGGAAAAGATGATTCTGTTCGTATCTATGACGGGGATACTTTAATTGGATCCACAACATGGCAAGGTCATACCACTCCTAGTTGGGGATTGTATCCGAATGTGAATGGAAATGAATATCGTTCTACCAAAGAACCAACTCCAGGAGAGGAAAATAAATTCAGTGATATTCCTGATAAAGAAGAATGGAATGGTCTAGAAAATGCGGATATCATTGATTCAGAATCCACTTTCTTAGAAGATTCTTCGGGATTAGATGTTCGTAATGGATGGATTTATGGAGTTGATAATGGAACCGGAACTTTCTGGATTTTTAAAGTAAATGATGATGGAAACATTGAATTTGCTCCTGGCTTTGAAAACGGAAAACGTGTTCGTTTCCAAAAAGATGCCAACAATCCAAGTGCTGCTGGACCCGATGCCGAAGGAATTACAGTTGATACCGATGGAATGGTCTTTATTGCCAGTGAACGAGACAATTCCGATAAAGGAACAAACTACAATACAATTTTAATGGTTAATCCAAATGAAGATGCCACAGACTTAGTTGCCCAAATGGAATGGAACTTAACGGATTCGCTTCCACAAGTAAGTGCCAATATGGGAATTGAAGCTGTAGAATGGGTTTCGAATTCTGATATCAATGGCTTAATCATTGATCAAAACACAAATCAACCATACGATAGTTCAATGTATCCAAATTCTATTAATAATGGAATCTTCTTTGTAGCTTTAGAAGACAATGGACACGTATATGCTTATGTATTAAATAACGACGGGTCTTCTGTTCAAATTGCCGATATTGATTCTAAATTAGGTGGAGCCATGGGCCTTGACTATGATGAAATCAATAAAGAGTTATGGGTTGCCGCCGATAATGGATACAATAACTTATGTGCGAAAATGAAGTTTAATGGTACCGATGGTATTTCTATTACCCATGTTCTTCCTCCAGCTGGATTAGATACAAGTGCAAATAATGAAGGATTTGCGATTAGTGATGTAATTAAAGATGGATATCGTGTTGTATATCATTTCACAGATGGTGTTAAAAAGAATGCGTTAACACAAACGTATTTAAAACAAGAAACAAGTGAACAACCTGAAAATCCAGGTACAACAAATCCAGATGAAGAAACACCTAGTACTGATAAAAAAGATACTACAACCAGTACTTCAACAAACAAAAAACCAAATAAGAAACATACATATACCGCAACTGAAACAAATGTATTATCGTATATGGCTTCCTTTATTGTAAGTATTATTGGTTTTATTGGTTGTATACTATTTGAAAAAAGACAATTGAAAAAGAAATAAAAAAATAACCAGGATGAAATGAATCATTCTGGTTATTTAATTATTCATAAAACAATCGCATTGATAAATCATATTGAAAGTCCTCGGATTTTAAAGAAACGAGTTTAATTTCATCAGTTGAACTTCCTAAATCATAAATCTTATCATGATTAATTGATTCAAATTCATATTCACTACTTGGTAAAGTAAATAACTCTCCATAAGTATTCAAATCATCCGTTCCAACATATATATCCACTCTATTATCGTTTAAATCAAAGGCAATATTGAAAGAATCTATATCAGATGCCAATTCAAACTTTCTTTTTTCTACCTGATTATTATTTTTAATTATTATTTCAACACGATTATATAAATCTTCTTGAATTTCACATGAATAAACGATTGTATTATTTGTTAATTCATTTATTTCAACATTATCATCTAAATAAATATTACCTACTTCAGTATTATGATAACAACCAAAAAGTAAAATCATAAAAAACAATACAATAATCTTTTTCATATTACTTATTGCCCATATGTATCTTTAAATCTTCCATCATAGCGATTGATCTTACGATTTTTGAAATAGAGGAGAACCAATACACAAACAATTGCAATACCACAAATGATATACATTGTATTTTGATCAATCTTGTTCATCAAAAATAAAACAAAACTAACAATGGCAATAACTAAAGAAATCACAATTAAAAGTGTTTCTATAAACATATTATTCTTTTTCATTTTTATTATCCTTTCTTTTTTTGAGAGTTCTTCTAATTACAGAATATAATAATTGTATATTTTTTTCAACATCTTTTATTAAAAGTTACATTGCTAATAATAGCTTTTAAAACGTTATATTTTACTTAATAATCAACACAAAATAACATCCCATAAATTAATAAAGTAACAATAGAAAGCAATTTTTAAGAATCAATATACAAACATTAGTATTAGAAAAAGGTTTGTCGTAAAAACAAGCCTCATACATACAATTTGTTACAGCATGACCACACATTCTGTTAAAGGCCAACCACACTTTGTGTTAAAGCTTGACCACAGGATTTTTTAAAGCCCCAAAAAGACTAAATAAAACTTCTTATTTCATTTAGTCTAGTGTTATTATCAATTTTTTTGAATTATATTTGATCAGCAATTTAATTATCTTTCCTTTTATCAATCTTTTTTCGTAAAGCCCTAATGAAATCAGGTAAAAGTATTAAGAATGTCACGGTTATTGGTATAGATATATCGTCCCAAGTTTTTATTATAAGTATGATATTTCTAATGGTTATATTAAGAACTATCCAAATTATCCAAATTGCACCAATGCTTTTCAATTTCTTTTTAAATTCAGGGTTAATATTTTTCATAAAGCATCCTATTCTTTAAAAATTCCTGAAGTTCTTCAACTTGTCGTTTAGTATATCTATCTTGCCATTTAGTTGACGTATAAGTAGCGATAGGTTTAGTACATGCTGAATCTGAGTAACACGTATAAGTATAGTAATGCCACATGTAATCAGTAGAAACATACTGAGTCAATTTAATATAAAAAGTATATGTTTGTTTACTTCCAAAAGTATTTTTTATAGCATTTATAATTACATCATTAATGATGCCGCCATATACCCCAACAAATTTAGAAAGAACTTCGTACACAGCATCTCTGACACCTACAGCAGAATTCACCTGAACTGGATCCAACTTTATAGTGCCTAAATTTATCCAATCGTGCTCTGGATATGGATTTGAATAGGCAAGACTAACAGGAATTTCTATTTCTTTCGCCTGTAATTCCGAAGGAAATATCATTATTAATCCAAGACTCGTACATATTGAAAGACAAATGGCTAAATTTTTTTTCATATTAACACCACCTTATCGTTTACCATAGTAACCATATTCTTTCTTTTTACTAACGATATATCTCTATCTTTATTTTTATTATACAAGAGTAAAACAAAAATATAAGGCTTATATTAAATCACTATATTTGATATACTAATTCTATAAGGTATTAGGAATTATTCCATGACAAGAATATTTATCTAGACAAATTTAGCACTTGCCAACATTTATTTCTATAATCTGAAGCAGTATTCTGTTATAAATCTTTTCCTATTCCAAAATTTTAAAATATGAAGACGATAAGACGCAGGTCAACTTGAACCTGCGCCTATTTCACGGTTATATTACATCTATATATTTTTATATATTTCCAATAGAGATTTTACCGTTTCTTGCAAATCATCACTAAAATCATTTAATTCATCCAATGTTATTACTCCATCCAATACTAGAATCACAATATTTTCTATTGCCGTAGAACGTCGCATTTCGATCAATACTCCAGGGGATTTCTTATCTTTTTTTATACGTTTTTCAAGTTCCCAAAATTTAGCGGAGGCCGGTTTATCACTTTGCAAAATTTGGACATATTCTTCTGTTAATCGTTCCATGTAGCGTTCTTGCCAATTTGCTATCTTCTTCCTAAATTTCTTCCAATCACTTTCTTTTATTTGCATCTTCTTGCATCTCCTTTCCGAAAGTTAATTCCATTAATTCCATTGCTATTTCTGAACTTTGCACTCGCATCATACTATCTTCTACATTACTTTTTGCTAAGAGGTTTATACTTCCATACCAAACAATGTTCTGATCAATGATAGCGAAACGTTTACACGTATCTTCCACTGTTTTTACATAAAAACCAGCACGATGCATTTGTTCATGTAATTGTATCCAAAAAACCGTATCACCAAAATTATATAAATTTTGTTCCCATTAGTACACAAATCTTTCGCATTGCTTCTACTTCTTCAATCCATGTATCATCATTATTTACATAATCATTTTTTTCTGAACCTTTTTCATGGTTATCAAAATCAAACACTAAAAATCTACATGTTCCATCTGCCAATAAAGGATATACACCAATTACATCAGATTCATTATATGATAAACCACGAAGATGTTTTATAATATCTTCTTTAGTTAATTTTTTATATGACCTAAATTTACATTCATTACAACTAATATTCTGCTTTTTCTTTCTGCAGCAATTTTCAGACCAAAAATTATTGCATTGTGGAAAGTAGCTAACTTCTCCCGTATCTTTTTTACACTTCTTTTTGCATATACGTCTTGTCTTCCCCAGAACCGAGAATAAAACATAACTGCCATTTTATCACTGATTTCAGGAGGAAATTGTATTCTCTTTCCTTGATTTATATCAAAGTCACACAATTCTTCCGATGCACGAAAACTTATTATTTCTTTTCTATAACTAATACCCGCATTATCCAAAATATTTTTTAATATTTGATTTTCTAGTTGTAGGTCATTTAACTGTTCTTGTAAGCGATTTATATTTTCAATTGGATCTCTCATATTTTTCCTTGCTATCAACTCCATTATTAACCACTTATTGCTTATAAACAATAATAAATAAAATGTTTTTTATATTACTCAATAATTTATATACATCGTTTTATGAATAATCACAATAATTCATTACTTGCGTTTATTTTTAAACTTTCTTAATTTCATCCAGTACTCTTTAATCTACTTCAACACCAATCACATAAGTATCCTTCAACTAACATCAGGCAGATACACCTATGAATTGTCATTTATTTTTATAATAGTTAAAAACAATAAAACAGTGTTAAAAAACAATGTTCTTTATAATGAAATTAAAGATAACATTATCATTTTAGAAAGGAGGAAAACTATGAATCGCTATGTAGAATTTGATGATAATAATTCAGAACTTCATATCCTAAATGGAACCGAATCTACAATCAAATATGAAGACATTGAAAAAGTGTCGGTATTAAATGAAGATGCTTCTTTTAAAGGAAAAGGAACTCCTTTTGTTCATCAAGTATTGGGTGGAACGACGTTTTATTCAATGTTTGGAGAACCTGGTTTATATGTTGGTTTAAAAATCACTTTAAAAGATGGATCGATTAAAGCTATCTATGTATCAGAGAAGAAGTGTTACGTGAATACAGATATGTATAAAAAAGATCGTGAAATTGCTCAAAAAATAAAAAATAAAATTGATAAAAGAATTATATAAGTAAGCCACATGACTTCATCATTTTATATTCAAAATTTGCTTGTAGCAGCTTTTATAATCTCAAGGTTATGTGATCTATTTGTAAAGGCATCTTATAATAAAGCTAAAGTAATTTATATTGTGATTTTAAATGTAATCTCATTCATTTATATCATTGTTTATGCTCAAGTATTTTTAACACATAGTCTTAATAATGTATATTGGTTTAATTATTTAATTTATGTTGTTATTTTGATTTTATATGTTATTTATATTATTAAAGTATTTAAAAAATAAAGGGTTCCAAAGTTAACTATGATTTTAAAAAAAACCAGCTCTGAAATACACTTCAAGTGAAGTGTGAATCAGAGCTTTTTTGGCGTATGAAATTGTATTATTCAATCTGCAAGATTCTATTATTGAATAAATTGGATGTATTGTAAGAACACTAAATAGAGATGCATTATCAAATAATAACCACTTGTCTCGTGAAAATATGATGAAAAACCGAGGTCGATGGTTCAACCCCGGTTAAATTTGATTATCCGTCCTTAGATAAGTGCTTTTATACATTTTTGGATGAAAATGCAAAAAATTAATATGAGTTTAATAAATTAAGACGTATGTTTTCTTTAACAATATTTATTATACTATATAAAAAATATTTTTAGGAGACTGTTATTATAGATGTATTCTTTGTAATATGAAATTAGTAAATAGTGAAAGGAGCTTGATTGAGATGAGAAGTGATTTTATATATCTATAATAAGTATTTTGGGACATTTTATCTATTATAGATATTTTAATAAAATGGCTAGAAGGAAAAAATAATATGAAAAAGAAAGTGAAAAAATTTATATGTATATTTGCAATGTTTTCATTTTTGTTTGCTGTCCCTACCTATGCAGCAAGAAACATTTATACTAATAGTACAGTGATTAGAAATGAAAAATTTCAAGTTTGGAGTGCTTATAACTATACATATAGTGTTGTGGTCTATGCTGTTATATCGCATAATGATTCTACCAATAATATAACACAGATATCTGATTTAGAATTTTCAACAACAAGTTCCTCTACTAGTTATCCTACATTATCTGCTTCATTTACACCATCTCAAAAAAGTAAATCATTTTCTGGTAGAAAAGCTACCTATGTTGTTACTGTAACTAGAACTGTATATGGTTATTATACTGATAAAGTAGATTATACTATTGTATTTGATGTAGTTGCAAACGTTGGAGATGCTAGACCGTATTCTTTGAATCAGAATGGAGTGGTATTATCTTCTGATGTTGAAAGTGAACCATATGATATCGAAATACTAGATATACCGCCATTGGTGGAGGAATAAAAAAATGGAAAAATTAAGTGAATATGTACAATTTGATTATGATAAAAGAATAATTAGAATCATAAATGGAACAAAAGGAGAATATCCTTTTGATAATATAAAAGAATGCTTTGTTTTGAATGAGGATGCTAAGTATAAAGGAAAAACGGAACCATTTTCTGTAATAGTTAAAACAGGTCCTTTACCTCTTGGCTTATTAACAGAAAAAGCTTTCTATGTAGGTGTAAAGATAATTAATAAAAATGGTTCTGTTTTAGCAATTTATACATCAAAACAGAAGACAAGAAATAATACTGATTATCATAAAAAAGATAGAAAAAATGCTGAAGAAATTAAAAAGTTAATAGATGAAATTATAACTTAAAATGGTAGTTATAAAGTAAACTTTTGAATTTGGATAGGTAACCAAAGTTAAATGGAGGTCATTAACCAGGGTCCGATTTTTCCAAAGTAAACCGAGGGGGATAATTGAGGTTTTGATAAAAAAATCTGAAATACGCTTCTGAAATGAAGTGTGAATCAGAGCCTACATAAATATCAACAGCTGATTGTTTTAAATCAAAGGCAACTATAAAATGATTCTTCTCATCTATTTCAAATTCTCTTTTTTAGTTTTATTATTATCTTTATTTTTGATTATGTGAACTACCCATAAGCTAAAGACTTATGGGTTTTCTGCTACTAAAAATATAAAACAATACTCGCATTGAATCAAAATTAAACATTCTTTATAATGAAATTAAAGATAACATTATCATTTTAGAAAGTAGGAAGACTATGAATCGCTATGTAGAATTTGATGATAATAATTCAGAACTTCATATCTTAAATGGAACCGAATCTACAATCAAATATGAGGACATTGAAAAAGTGTCAGTATTAAATGAAGATGCTTCTTTTAAAGGAAAAGGAACTCCTTTTGTTCATCAAGTATTGGGTGGAACAACGTTTTATTCAATGTTTGGAGAACCTGGTTTATATGTTGGTTTAAAAATCACTTTAAAAGATGGTTCAATCAAAGCTATCTATGTATCAGAGAAGAAGTGTTACGTAAATACAGATATGTATAAAAAAGATCGTGAACTTGCGGAAAAGATAAAAAAGAAAATTGATAGGCGAATTTCATAATAATCATCATGAAAAATATACTTAACTTGATTTGTACTGTATTCCTAGTGATAATGGGTATACTCTACTTATTTGATATTACTTTATTTTCAAATAATCGCATTTTTCAAATTATAATAGGAATACTAATGATCATATCTGTTCTTATTTTATTTATAAACAGTAAAAACCAGTCTTGAAGGCTGGTTTTCATCTTTATCGTTCTTTAAATTGTCCACTATTACAAACAGTGTCATTCTTTCTTTCACCGGTTATACGACAAATACCATGAATCCAATGAATACATTTTGAACATGTTTTATTTTCTGGCATATAATTTATTTAATCAACAACACCAGTTCCTTGGCATGCATAGCACTTAACCATTCCACGTCCATTACATTCGGAACATGTTCTTCCATTTTCTGTTTTTCTTCCAAAACAAACTGGACATACATCAAGCCCTACTCCTTTACAAATGTAACATTTCGTTGCCATATTAAATTTTCCAACCGGGATCTTTTTGATTTTACTTTTTTCCATACACTCTTCCTCCTTTAAGTTAGACATTGTAACGAAATAATTTAATTAAATACTGTACATCGTTATTATCTAATCCGTAATTGGCAATCAATTGTTTTAAAATCTGACGTAAAGCTTCTTTGTCTTTGGAATCATTGGCTGCTAGAATGGCAGTTTTATATAAATCATATTCTTTCGTCGTCATTTTTCTATCCATACAATCACCACCTATAATTAAGTTATCCTTTAAAATAATTGTAGATAATTCTTATACCTTCGACAAGAATTTAAAATAGAAGCAATTACTTTTTTTAATAAATTATAATTTTGTTAATAAACAATAAAAAAAAGATGCACCATTATGATGCATCAATCTATTACTTATTATTAATACGATTTTCTAGATAAGTAGCAATGTAGTTATCATACGTACAAGTATGACGATAAACTTTAGCCGCTAATTTTTCTCTTGTATCCAATGAAGTTTCTCCATTTGTTTTAATTTCATCTAAAACTTTACCATAATCATTTGGATCACAGATAACTGGAATCGAAGCATAGTTTTTAGCTGCACTTCTTAACATACTTGGTCCACCAATATCGATGTTTTCAATAACTTCTTCGTGTGTCACTCCTGGTTTTTCAACGGTTTGTTTAAATGGATATAAGTTTACACAAACTAAATCAATGTAATCAATTCCTAATTCTTTTAATTGTCTTACATGATCTGGATTGTCTCTTACACATAAAAGAGCTCCATGTACTTTAGGATGAAGTGTTTTTACACGACCATCCATAATTTCAGGGAAACCAGTGATTTCACTGATTCCAATCACTTTTAATCCCGCTTGTTCAAGTGCTTTTTTTGTTCCTCCTGTAGAAATAATTTCATATCCTTGTTCTACTAAACCAGATACAAATTCAACTAATCCCGTTTTATCGGAAACACTCACTAATGCTCTTTTCATAGTATTTTAACTGTTCCTTTCTCTACAATGATTTTATTATCACAATATAGTTCAACAACTTTTGGTAATATTTTATGTTCAATTTCTAAGACTCTTTTTTGAATATCTTCAGCAGTTTCTAAATCCGCAATAGATACGGCTTCTTGCCAAATAATAGGTCCACCATCCACTTCTTCACTCACAAAATGAATCGTTGCTCCGGATACTTTTACACCTCTTTTTAAAACCGCTTCATGTACGTGCATACCATACATTCCTGGTCCACAAAAAGATGGAACCAAAGAAGGATGAATATTAATGATTTTATTAGGATAGGCTTCAATTAATTCTTTTCCTAAAATAGCTAAGTAACCTGCTAATACAATAAAATCAATTTTTTCTTCTTTTAATGTATTTAATAATTCATTTTGATCTTTAATCACAAGATTTTTAATTCCTGCTTTTTCAGCTCGTTGTAGTCCACCCGCTGTTTTACGATTCGATACAACTAAAGCAATTTCACCATTAATATGATCACGATGATCAATAATGGATTGTAGATCAGAGCCCGAACCTGAAATTAGAACGGCCAATCTTAACATAATTCGACCCCTTTATCTCCCTTGACAATTTCACCAACTACATAACACTTATCACCGGCTTGTTCGATAGCTTTCATAGCTGTTTCTACGTCTTTTGAATCTAAGGCAATGACCATTCCAAGTCCCATATTGAATGTGTTGTACATCATTTTTTCTTCAATATCTCCATTCTTTTGAATTAAATCAAAAATAGGTGGAACTGGATAGCTTCCTTTTTTAATAATGGCTTTGGCATTTTCTGGTAACATTCTCGGAACATTTTCATAGAAACCTCCACCTGTAATATGTGAACAACCCTTAATAGTGATTCCTTCTTTTTTCACGTTCTTTAATGCTTTTACATAAATACGAGTTGGCTCAATTAAAGCGTTTCCTAGGGTTGTTTGTAGTTCGTCATAATATGTATTTAATGATTCTTCACTCATGTCAAATACCGAACGAACTAAACTAAATCCATTGGAATGTACTCCACTTGAAGCAATTCCCACTAACACATCGCCTTCTTTAATTTTAGACCCATCGATGATGTCTTTTTTATCCACAACTCCAACCGCAAATCCAGCTAAATCATATTCATCTTGTGGCATTAGTCCTGGATGTTCCGCTGTTTCTCCACCAACAAGGGCACATTCACTTTGAATACATCCTTGGGCTACTCCTGATACAATAGTTGCGATTTTTTCAGGATAGTTTTTTCCACATGCGATATAGTCGAGGAAGAACAAAGGTTCTCCTCCACTACAAGCAATGTCGTTTACACACATGGCAACGGCATCAATTCCAATGGTATCGTGTTTATCCATCACAAAAGCTAATTTAACTTTTGTTCCACATCCATCTGTTCCCGATAATAATACGGGTTCTTCCATATTTTTAATTCCACTTAAATCAAAGGCACCGGCAAAACCACCAAGACCTCCTAAAACCTCAGGACGCATTGTTTGTTTTACGTGCTTTTTCATTAATTCAACGGATTTATATCCTGCTTCAATATCGACTCCTGCTTTTTTGTAATCCATGACTTCCTCCTATTTATGTGTAAAATAACGTACACCGTTTTCAAAAATATTTTGATCTTTATTTCCAGCTATGTTCTTAAATAAACCATCTTCATATCGTTCACTATGACCCATCTTACCAAAGATTTTTCCATCTTCGCTAAAGATACCTTCAATTGCCATACTAGAACCATTGATATTATCTAATCCATCCATTGTTGGAATTCCTAATTCATTTACGTATTGAGTAGCGATTTGTCCGTTTTCTAACAATTTTTGAAGAACTTCTTCACTCGCTACAAATTTACCTTCTCCATGAGACATGGCAATACTATGAATGCTTCCGGTATCAATTCCTTGCATCCATGGCGATTTATTGGATGTTACTCTTGTACGTGCCATGTGAGAAACATGTCGGTTAATGTTATTTCTAAATAAAGTTGGATTGTTTTCGTCTAATTTTTCAATGTCTCCATATGGAAGTAAACCAGATTTAATTAATGCTTGGAATCCATTACAAATTCCTAAAATCAATCCATCGTTTTCTCTCATTGTTTGAATCGCATTCCATACTTTTTCGTTTCTTAATACATTGGCAATGAATTTACCCGAACCATCTGGTTCATCTCCTGAAGAGAAACCTCCAACAATCATTAAGATTTGTGCTTTAGAAATTTCATCAGCTAAAGTATTGATACTCTTTTGAATGTTTTCAACAGTTAAGTTATTAAATACAACTTGATGAACTTCCGCTCCCGCTCTTTCAAATTTTTCAGTTGTATCGTATTCACAGTTTTGTCCAGGGAACACAGGAATGACAACCACTGGTTTATCAATTTGAACTTTTGATTGTGGTACTGTAGTATTTGTCATTGGCGTACACATAACTTGTCCATTTGGATCTACAGTCATAGGATAAATATCACTATAACGTTTTGTCCAAGCTTTTAAAGCATCATCCATTGATACTTTTTCATCATTAATCACAATTTCTTTTTGATCATTGATAATTCCTAACATTGTGAAATGAGGATCATGAATGACTTCGGTTGTTTCCACAACTAAAGAACCAATATTTGTTCCATAGATGTCTTCATCACACATAATGGCAACTCCTAATTTATTTCCAAATGCCATTTGGGCAATCGCAGCTCCAATTCCTCCGAATTTTACACTACTAGCTGAAACAATTTTTCCATCTAACATATATTGATGAACTGTTTCAAAGTTATCTTTTAATTGTTCATAATTAGGCATGTCATTTTCAAGACGATTATGTTTTACTAGATAAACATAATTTCCTGGTTTCTTGAATTCAGCAGAGATAATATGATCTGTTTTATCGCTTGTTACGGCGAATGTGATTACTGTAGGAGGAACATGAATATCTTTATATGTTCCTGACATACTGTCTTTTCCACCAATACTTGGTGTTTCGAATGCTAATTGGGCATCAATTAATCCCAATAACGCTTCAAATGGACGTCCCCATTTAGTCGCATCTTTTCCAACTCTTTCAAAGTATTCTTGATTTGATAAACGACAAGTTTTATAGTCAGCTCCCAATGCCGTAATACGCGTTAAAGCTTCGACTACTGAATAAGCCGCTCCTAAATAAGGAGAATACTTAGAAATCTTAGGATCGTATCCATATGTCATTAAAGAACAAGTATTTGTGAAACCATGAACTGGTAATTTTTGAACAGATCCTTGTTCAGGCGTTAATTGATAGAAACCACCAAATGGCATCAATACAGTACTCTTCCCAATAGAAGCATCAAACATTTCTGCTAACCCAATTTGACAAGCAACATTATCTTCTTGTAAGACATCAATTAAATTTGTATCTTTATGTTCAAATGGTTTTTCATCGTATTCACTTGGAGTGACTTCTACTTTTTGATGTTGGCGTACACCATTTGTGTTTAAGAAATCACGTGACATATCCACGATTGTTTTTCCTTTAAAACGCATAACCAAGCGATTTGTATCGGTTACATCCGCAACTTTAATCACATCTAAGTTTTCTGTGAAAGCGATGTTTTTAAATTCTTCAAAGTCTTTTGCTTCAATAACACAAGCCATTCTTTCTTGGGATTCGGAAATGGCTAGTTCCGTTCCATCTAATCCTAAATATTTAACCGGAACCGCATCTAAGTTAATATCCAATCCATCGGCTAATTCACCAACCGCAACAGATACTCCCCCAGCTCCAAAGTCATTGGCTTTTTTGATTAAGCGTGTGCATTTTGGGTTTCTAAATAAACGTTGTAGTTTACGTTCAACTAAGGCATTTCCTTTTTGAACTTCTGATGAACATTTTTCTAAAGAAGTTTCGTTGTGTTCTTTTGATGAACCGGTTGCTCCTCCAATACCATCGCGTCCAGTTGCTCCACCAAACATAACGATAATATCACCTGGTACAGGTTGTTCACGTTTTACATGGCTCTTAGGTGCAGCACCTACCACAGCTCCTACTTCCATACGTTTGGCAACATATCCTTCATCATAGATTTCTTCTACATAAGTAGTTGCCAATCCAATTTGATTTCCATATGAAGAATATCCTTGTGCTGCTTTTTTACTGATTTTTGATTGAGGTAATTTATGTTCTAAGGTTTCTGAAATAGGTTTTGTGATATCCCCAGCTCCAGTAATACGCATTGCTTGGTATACATAGGCACGACCTGATAGAGGATCTCGAATAGCTCCTCCAATACATGTACTAGCCCCTCCAAATGGTTCAATTTCCGTTGGGTGGTTATGCGTTTCGTTTTTAAAAATTAATACCCAATCTTCATCGACTCCATCAACATCGACTTTAATTTCAATGGAACATGCATTGATTTCATCACTGATTTCAATATTATTGACTTTTCCTGTTTTTCTTAAATATTTACCAGCAATAGTGGCCATGTCCATAAGCGTTTGTTCTTTACGATTTCCATGGACTTCTTCTCTTAATTTTAAATATTTATTATAAGATTCTTGAATTTGTTCTTGTAGCGTATCTAATTTAAATTCAACCGAATCCAATACCGTTTCAAATGTTGTATGACGACAATGATCGGACCAATATGTATCTAATACACGCATTTCAGTCATTGTACAATCACGTTTTTCTTCATTTTTAAAATAATTTTGAACATGTTCAATGTCTTCTTGTGACATTGCCAATCCAAGTGATATTCTTAATTCACTTAATTGTTCTTGACTCATTTCCATAAATCCATCAATGGTCTTAACATCTTCAAAATTCACATCTTGATCATCTTCAAGAATTGATAAATCTTTTACACGTGCTTCTACGGGATTCACTAAATAATGGGTAACTTTTTCTAATTGTTCATCACTCATTTTTCCTTCAAATACAAGAAGTGTTCCAGAATGAATGCGAACAGTTTGTTTATTGTTTAAAAGCATTAAACATTGCATGGCACTATCGGCTCTTTGGTCGTATTGTCCTGGTAAAAATTCATATGCGAGATATTTTTTATTCGTTAAATCAACTGTATCAAATACATTATCAGTTACGACTTCACTGCACACATTTTCTTTTAATAATTGAATGTCGTTTTCATCGGCATTGAAAATATCATAAATATTGTATTGCGTTAAACTTAATTCATTATCCAATCCAAGTGATGTCTTTAATTCATTACATAAAGATTGACTTTCTACTTGAAATTGTTCTTTTTTACTTACAAAAATACGCGTATCCATGTTGTTCTCCTATTCTACATATGAATCGTCTAATACTTTTTTAGCTTGTTGTTCTTTAAAGGCTATAATTTTATTTTGAAGTTGTTCATCTTTTAATCCCATCATTTGACAAGCTAAAATCGCAGCATTTTTAGGACCTGCTTTTCCAATTGCCACTGTTGCGACAGGTACACCTGATGGCATTTGTACCGTTGACAATAAAGAATCCATTCCTCCTAAAGCAGAAGTTTGTACTGGAATTCCAATAACAGGTAACGGTGTCGAACTTGCGATTACTCCAGCTAAATGGGCGGCTCCTCCCGCTGCTGCAATAATAACTTCAATGCCGCGATTTTTGGCTTGTTTGCTCAATTCAATCACAGCTTCTGGAGTTCGATGAGCACTTAAAATACGTACTTCATAGCCAACTCCAAATTCATCTAGTTGATCCATACATCCTTGCACAACAGGAAGATCGGATCTAGATCCCATAACAATTAAAACTCGTGTTTCCATTTACTACATCCTTTCATTAAAAAAAGCGTATCTATGCAGACACGCTAAAAAAAGCACTAAAATAAAAAAATAAAATTTCGGTAAATCTTCTTATTATCTTCATAAGTAAGACATCCTCCGTTACAACAAGAATATTGTATCTAAAATGTGGTTAATAAACAACATTTTAATTTATAAATAGATGTGATATAATCATCGTTGGTAAAATAAACTTTACATTCTTTTAAAAGTCGTTTACGAAAGTAAATGACTTTTTATTTTAAAAAGAAAGCTAATTCTAGCTTTCTTGTTTATGATATAAATCATATAATTCATTTTTCTTAATATTTAATTCCTTGGCAACCAATTGAATTGCTTGTTTTGTTTTATACCCCTCTTGAACATATTCATTTACTTTATCAATCGCATCATTCATATCTACTTCTTCTTTTAAAGTGTTTCCTTCAATAACTAAAACCATTTCACCTTTTAAAGAATCACAAATGGATAAAACTTCTTCAACTGTTCCACGAATAAATTCTTCATGTAGTTTAGTCAATTCTCTTGCCAAGCACATATTACGATTTCCGAATACTTCTAATATATCTTCTAGACAAGAAGAAATACGATGAGGGGCTTCATAGAATATGATAGTATATGGAAAAGTCTTTAATTCATTTAATTGTTTTTTACGCTTTGAACTTTTACTATCTAAAAATCCATAAAATAAATAGTGTTGCGTACTTAAACCACTGGCAACTAAAGCATTCATAGCTGCATTACATCCAGATAAAGAAACAACAGGATTTCCTTGTTCAATGACATCGCATACTAATTTTTGTCCGGGATCGGATACCAATGGATATCCAGCATCCGATACAACGGCTACACTTTTCCCTTCGTTTAATTCATGAAGAATACGGGGAATACTTTCTTTTTGATTGTGTTCGTGATGCGATATCAATGGCTTTTTAATATTGTATGCCATTAATAATTTACTTGTATTACGAGTATCCTCACACGCAATGATGTCTACATTTTCTAGTGTTTCTAATGCTCGTTTAGTCATTTCGGATAAATTTCCAATGGGTGTTGGTACTAAATATAGAGTTGCTTGTTGGGTTTCAAAACTTTTTTGTCGATTCATTTTTATTCCAATCCTAAATCTTTAAATGTCACAAACTTAACATCTTCTTTGTTTTCGAGTTTAGCTGTTTTTTGAAGTACATTCATACTTGTGATACGGTATTTATTTCCTTCATATGTCACAAAAGAATTAATTTTAGGTAAGTCTTTTCTCATTTCTGTGTATTGATCATTTTCATATCGTAAACAACACATTAACTTACCACATTGTCCACTTAACTTTTGAATGTTAAGAGCTAATAATTGATTTTTAGCCATATTGATAGAAATAGAATCAAAGTCACATAAGAAGCGTGAACAACAAGTTTCCATTCCACAGTTTCCTAGTCCTCCTACCATTTTAGCTTTATTACGAGGACCGACTTGTCTTAATTCAATACGACAATGTAATTGACTAGCTAAGTCTTTCAATAATTGTCTAAAATCAACACGGTCATCGGATACATAAGTGAAAATGACTTTCGTACAATCCAATGTGTATTCTCCACTGATTAAGTGCATATCTAAATTTAAGTTATCAATGCATTGTTGACAAATTTCCATTGCTTTTTTAGCTTTCTTTTCGTTGTCTTTCTTTTGAAGTAAATCGTATTTAGTTGCCAAACGAACAACTGGTTTACAATCCCCTTTTACTTTGTTTTCATCAAAATCGATATAAGGCGCACATACTTTTCCTAGTTCTTTTCCTCTTACCGTTTCTACAACGACATCGTCACCAATGTTGTAGGGTGTACTCGCTCCAAATGTATATGCTTTTTTTGATTCATCAAATTGAACGTAAATAATATATTTATAATCTTGATTCATTTTGTCACAACCTTCCTGATTTTATTGTATGTTTGATCCAACAATAAAGCCAAATCTACGGGTATTCTTAATGCATCTAGTGCTTGTACAAGAATCATTTGAATTTGACTATATTGTGATAAATTCATTTCTTTTTCTTTAATATTGAATAATAACCATTGAATCCATAAACGAACCCATTTTTTATCCATATATTTTGATTTAGGAATAAAACATTCTGTCTGCATAATCACAATTTGTTCCAATGAATCCCAATGATTCATATAATCCAACGCAAATTGTTTGACTTGTTCATACTCCTCTGTTTCAATCATTTCTTTTACTTGATCCAATGAATAACCATTCATTGCCAACATTTTAGCACTTTTTTCATCCACAATGGTTTTTAATTCATCTTCTAGTGAAATAGGTCTAAACGTTACAATTTGACAACGAGATTGAATCGTAGGAAGTAGATTGGATTTTTCATCCGCAGTCAATATCGCATAGATTCCTTGACCTGGTTCTTCTAAAAACTTCAATAATTTATTACTTGCTGCATTATTCGCATTATCGAATCGATCGAGTATATAAATTCTTTTATTAGAAACTTCTTGGGCTGTTTCCGAGAATTTATCAATAATGTTTAGAATATGATCTTTTTTTATATTTTCTTGATCTCCATGAACGAAACAAAAGTCATTGGATTCTTCTTTTGCCATTCGTTTACATGTATCACATTCCTGACACGCAAAGCCATCTTCATCCGGGTGTTCGCACACCAAGCTTTGGGCAAATAATAAAGCCGTTTGGCTCTTAATACTTCCTTTTGCTCCAGTGAATAAATAAGCATGGGCTAAACGATTGTATTTCAATGCATTGGATAGGGTTTGATACACAATGGGCTGATTCTTTTTTAGTTCTTCTTTATTCATAAGATTCAATCACTTTCATGACTTGGTCTAAAGCATTTTTAAAGACAACATCAACGCTTGGTTCTGCATCAATCACAACAATACGATCGGGGTATTTTTCAATTAAAGTGTCATATCCTTTTCGTACTTTTTGATGAAAATCATTGGCTTCTAAGTCTAAACGATTTTTATCACCGCGAATGTTCATGCGCTTTTGTCCGGTTTCCATGCTTACAGATAAGAATAATGTTTTTTGAGGCATGTAGTCAGAAATCGCAAATTGATTAATTTGCCATACTTCATCCATACCAATTCCACGGGCATAGCCTTGGTAAGCAAGCGATGAATCCACGAAACGATCACATAATACAATTTTTCCTTCATTTAATGCCGGTACAACTTTTTCAACTAAATGTTGACGTCGGCTTGCAGCATATAATAAAGCTTCTGTTCTTTGATCCATTTCGGTGTTTTTTGTATCCAATAAAATTTCTCGAATTTCTTCGGCAATTTTACTTCCCCCTGGTTCTCTTGTATAGACAACCGGATATCCTCTTTTTTCTAGTTCTTCTTTTATTTTAAGGCAGATGGTTGTTTTTCCAGCACCATCGTTTCCTTCAAATGTTATAAATATTCCTTTTTTCATATTAAGTTCACCATTAGAATTATATCAGAATTTCTATGATTTATTTATTTTTTGTACTACAATTATCAATGGGTGATGAAAATGAATAAAGAAATGATTAATTCTTTAAAAGAGTTAGAAAATATTCAAGTCATTGCGGTTTCAAAAACACGAACAAAAGAAGAAATTGATGAAGTGGCTTCCATGGGTCTAACTACTTTTGGAGAAAATAAAGTACAAGAATTAGTGGATAAATACGATGAAAAGTATACTTGGCATTTGATTGGTCATCTACAAACCAATAAAGTAAAATATGTCGTTGGAAAAGCAGTTATTGAAACACTTGATTCTATTAAACTTGCCAAGGAAATCGAAAAACAGGCCAAGAAACATAATCTAGTTCAAGAGTGTTATGTGCAAATTAAGATTTCTAATGATGAGAATAAAACAGGTTTACCAATTGAAGATGCGATTTTGTTTTTAAAGGAATGTGAACAATTTGAACACATTAAAATTACAGGATTAATGTGTGTTGCCACAAATACCGAAGATGAACACATTATCATTAATGAATTCGAACAAATGAAAGAATTATTTAATTTAACGAAAATGATGTATCCAGAAATGAAGTATTTATCAATGGGAATGTCTGATGACTATAAATTAGCTATCGAACATGGATCAAATACCATTCGTATTGGTAGTGCCATCTTTGGTCAAAGAAACTATGATATTAAGTAAATAGAGCCGACCGGCTCTTTGTTTAATCACACGGATTGAAAACTCAAAATACGACGGGTTGAAAGTTCCGAATCTGACGGGTTGAGATACTATTTTGCTAAAAAATCTATCTTTCTTTTAAAAAATTAACACTATATACACACAAAGAGAGCTCACGCTCTCTTTCATATTTTATTTCTATATCTTTTCACAACGAACAACGACACGAGAATATCCTGCCCATGTACAAGTAAATAAAGTTAAATCATAATTTCCTTGTTCGAGTTCCAATCCTTGATTGGGCATTAATATTTCTGTTCCCACAACTTTGTATTGAAACACTCTCTCTTTCATGTCCACAAAGGCAATGACATCTCCTTGTTTTAGTTTCTTTAAATTTCCAAAGTGATAATAACTATTATGTGCTCCAATAATAAAGTTTTCCTTATAACATGTGCCCAAATATCGACAAGGAGCTTTATCTAAATTAGCCATTGTACATTCACTTAAGACGGGTAAATTTAAATCAAGAGCAGGAATTTGAATCATTCCTACATAATCTAAGCCATCAATAGTCTGAATAGGCATTTCCATATCTGGATTAATAATATAGTCTTCTGTTTCTCCTTCCAATAAAGTATCTTGATCAAATTCAAGTTTTCCTAAAGCATCATTAGAAGACTTACCAGCACGAAGAGCACAATATCCGTTATATAAACTTAAAAGAAGGGCTATGCATAAGCACAATAGCCCTATTCGTATGAAGTTTTTACCCTTCATTGGATTTTCTCCTTACCAATCCAATGACTATAAACAATAAACCAACAACTACCAAGGCAAGAACTGGCCACCAATATTGTCCCGTATGAGGAATGTTTTTATCTGTTGAAGGAGTTGGTGGTACATTATATGTATTTGTGACAACATATGTCACTCCTTCTTTAGTAACACTAACTGTATAGTTATCAATTTTTTGTTCAACTAAAGTATATTTATGCGTTGTTTCACAGTTTTCCCAAACATGTTGCCAATTATTCTCTTTACTTAAAGTTACTTGATCATATAATTGTCCATCTTCATATAATTGAACAAGTACACTTGTAGGACGAACCTTTTCATATCCAGTATCTTTCCAAACTTTCATTACTTTTAAAGAAAGAGAAGTATCATCACTGATTTCAAATTTAGGTTCAATAGTAACTTCATACATCCATTCATTTTTTTCATAGTCTAAAGAAGGAAGTAAAATAATACTTGGAGTGGTTTCATATACTTTTCCATCTTGCGTTTTAATTTCAGAAGTTACTAAATATAAACCTTTTTCAACTGAATCAAAATACAAAGAACCATCACTACCCGTTGTTCCATTATATTCAGATTGAATACCCTCGGCAGCAACAAAACCTTCTAATGTTAAAGCCAATTCATTCCAAGCTTCATCATTTTTACCTGTAATATTGACATTATAGTCTTCATACCCTTCGGCAACACTGATTTCTCCAGTTTCACTTACATAGCCAATATGATATAAATCAAAGTGAATTCCACTGTAATTTGTTTGTAGAGTTAATTGAATGTCTCTTCCCATATCAATATATCCTGCAGCATGAATATTCATAGGAAGGGCCATAAAACATAACACTAAACTTAAAATAATATTTCTTATTTTCTTCATAATTTATCCTCTCTTCTTAGGTATTAATAACACAATAATTAATATGATAAAAATAGGTATAGCCAAAGCCCCTGATACAATCATTGGATCAATTTGAGATGCATCAGCCGTCACAAAAACAGCTATGTCTTTATTTTCAACACGATGTCCTCGTACTAATAAACGATGGCTATTGACTCCATAGGGAGTACAAGTTACTAAAGTACATAAATCTTTTCCAGGTTCTATTTGTAAAGATGTCATTTCTTGTGGTTCAACAATCAGAATTTGATCCACTTCATAAGTCAATACTTCATTCAATGTTCGAAGCATAAACGTATCGCCCATTTCCAATTTATCAAGATTACTGAAAAGCTTAGCACTAGGAAGACCTCTATGTCCTGATAAAACACAATGCGTACTCGTTCCCCCAACTGGTAAAGAACTCCATTCCAAATGTCCAATGGCAATTTGTAGTACCGCTTCATCGGTTCCATGATAAATAGGCAATGAACAACGAATCTTAGGAATTTCAATGTATCCCATAATTCCTGTTCCCGTAACATCTAATAGCGATTCATATTCAAGAATTTCCGCATCACTTAAAGAATAATGAAAAGAAGTTCTTCTTTGGTTATATTTTATCGCATCTTCATACATTTGTTCATAATTATTTTCATCTAAATTCGACACTGTATCGGCATAATGCGCAATAGCACGCGTCTGATGAAATGAATTATAGTAATCACTCACAGTTGGATACAACAATAAGGACAATCCTAGAAGAAGAATGAAAACTAATATTATATTCGTAAAATTCTTTTTCTTCATCTAACCCTCTCCTTATCATTATATAAACATACAATACAGGAAGGAATAAATCCTTCCTGTTATAACTATATCAATTAATTCATTCTCTTACGAGTAATTAATAATACGACAGCAACTAATACTAATCCAGCACCAGCTACATAGAACATTGTAGTACCAATACCACCTGTTTCAGGTAATGTTGCACCTTTTTTATTTTCTACATTAGTTGAAACAGTACCTGTGTCAACTACTCCGGTGAATTTATTTCCACCTGATAAACTTGTTAGAGCAGGATTATCAGATAATACATCATGTTCAGCACTGATAGTAAATTCGATATCTGCAATTGTATTGTATCCAGCAGGTGTAGTAGTTTCGACTAATTTATAGTCACCATCATCTAGGCCAGACCATTCAAAAGTAGTCATGTCATCACCTTTAACTTCACTACCAACAACTACATATTCACCAGATGCGTTTTTCTTATATAAAGTAAATCCAGCACCTTTTAAAGGATCTTTCTTTTCATCCACTTTATTTACTACTACTTTATAAGTAAATACGATAACTGTATCATCTGGAGTCTTTCCATTTTCTCCACCTTGTGCATCGTTTGGATTATTTGAATAAGTAACATGCATTGTATTAGGGTTACCAGTTGAACCTAAAACAGCTTGATCATTTAAAGTTGAAGAATATTCAACAGTAATAACTGAACCAGCTTTAGCAGCTGTACTCTTTAAATCCGCAAAACGAACTTCAAAAGTATCACCATCAGTTAATCCAGTTGTAACTACTGAATAATTACTTTTATCAACTGTTGCTCCATCAATTTTAACGACTACTGTTTCTGGTTTGAATGTTAATCCAGCAGATTCTTTATCGTGGAAAGTTAATTTGTATACTTTATAGTTATCATAATCTTGAGCGATTGTAGCTTTTAATTGGAAAGGAACATCATCTCCAATATCATAGTCAGCTGAATCTTGCCAAACTACTGCATCTTCAGTTGTATTAGAATCATTTTTATCATCTACTTTTTTCTCAGAAGTAACTGTTCCAACTTTTGGACTAATTGTAGTAGGTCCTACAACTTGAACAACATATAAACTATAAGCTTCTCCATCTCCTACTGGACCATTGTCTTTAATTAAATAGTAACCAGTTGGAGCATTTAATGGACTACCATCACTTACTGTTCCAAATTTTTCAGAATCTAAATTAACGAATTCTTTGATTTTTTCTAATTTTTTTGTATCAGATAGTGAATTTACTGCTTCTAAAGCCTTAGTTGTAGCATCTGGCACTGCTTCTCCTTTAGTTCCTTGACCATTTTTACCCCATTTAACATTAGATAATACTCCATCAGATAAATCACCAGTAAAGATTTGGTATACATCATAAGTACGTGTACTTCCAGCTGGTGCTGTGATTGTTGTGTCAGCTGCAAATATTGTTGTAGACATTGTGAATGCCATTACAAATGCAACTAAAACACTATAGAATTTTTTTATGTGCTTCATGTCTTTCTCCATTTCTATTAATTTCTTCTTCACATAATTTTTTTTTGATTTAAGTAGTTTGAAGGTTTCTAAGATTTTAGGCCTCCTTCCTACTTAATTTATTTTTGTACAACAGAATGAGTGATCCTAATACTAGAATTAATCCTCCTATTGTATAAAACCATGTACCAGAGCCTCCTGTTTCAGGAAGTTCTACTGTAGATTGATTGGTGACAATAACTGTCTGTCCGTTTTGTGCCGTATTTGGATTGCTATCCGCATCATCATCTTGATCATAAGAAACAAGATATTTATTGTTTCCTATTATTCCTTGATCAATGATTGGCTTACCTTGATCATCTAATTCATAAACATAATATGTTTTTTGTAAATCTAAATTTTTAAATATACCTGATTTATTCGCACTTGTATCAGATTCATTATATGTAATCGATATAGTTTGCGATGGTTCTTGCGTTGTTGATGAAGTTTGTGCATTTTCATACAATCCAAAATTATATGTACCTTTTACCGGACTACAATCTGTTCGTCCACCAATATCTATAAATTTCTTTTCTACTGTAATTTGGCCTTTATGGTTGTAGGCTTGATAAATATAATTTGGTGATTGATAATAAACAGTTGCTTTTCCTTTTACTTGTTCTAGTAACGGTGGATATGATTTATCCTCTAGTTGTTTTGCGATTACAAAGTAATGTGGTTGTGCATCTAAAACATAACCATCAGGTGCCTTTGTTTCAGTCAAACAATAGATAGTATTATAAGACATTTGTTGGCCTGCGTCATTACCAAATGTCAATTTTCCATCAGTTCCCGTATCTTTTGACCAAATATCATCTTGTAATACAAATTCTTTACTTTGTTCATTATATGTGGCTTCTTGTAAAGTAAAAGTAGCTCCTGTTAGTTTTATAGCCATATCCGTACTATCTGATTTTTCAACCGTTACAGTCGGAGGAGTATTACCACTAACGGTTCCACCTACTGTATATGAGAAGTTTTCACTTTCGAAACTTCCACCTTCCGGAGAATCATAACCTTCCCAATAAGCTTTATTGGTAATTTTTACTTCTTGACCTGGTGCAGCATTAACATTTGTGTTGTATGTAATTGTTAATGCCAGATTATCTGGAATTTCAATACTTAATGTTTGTCCATTTACAGAAGCTGTCCATTGATTTGAACTCAATACTTCATCCATTCCTGTTTTCTTAATCACAATGGAACTTGAATCAAGGGTTAAGTTTTCACCTAATTCATCAATTACTGTAATTTTATCCTTATTTGGTAATAAATCTTGTCCATTAGGATTTACTTTAATTTCAAATGGATAAACACTACCATCATTTTCTTGATGTATTCCTGTTTTGGAAATTGTTGAAGTTTTAATACTTACACTGTCATTTCCTGTTGAAACCGTATTTCCTTTCGCCGTCTTTAATGTAACTTTATTGTCAAAAGTCTTTTCAATGCCTCCTAGTAACACATCTGGATCTGTTACTCGACAGGCAATTTGATATTCAACTCCAAATTGATCGACTTGATATCCATTATATAAACCATCCACATCCCAAATAACTTTATTGCCATTTTGATAATAATAAACAATTTTACTATTATTGTGTTGATCAATGATGGTTTGCGTATGCTCTACCCAACCTTTTCCTAAATCACTTAGTTCTGTTTCAGTTAATTTTACTGTTGTTGGAACAGGTATATTACGCGTATAGCCTCCTCCATTCCAGAAATATCTTACATATACAAGTTCCATTCCTTCTGGAATTGTTTCTTCAAATCGATATCTTCCATTTAAATTACCTACATAGTTAGCTTGAATTTGCCATGTGACATAAATTCCTGGTTTTTCAAATAAATTCGTTATATTGTTATGATTCTTATTTTTTGAAATAACTGTTTCTGTTGTTCCATCCCATTTCACAACTTTATTTAGTTCTTTAAAAACACCGTTACTTCCACACAGTACTTCCGTAGCTGTATTGTGATCAACATATTGTTTACCATCAAATGAACTTTCTAGTTTGTTTTTATATGTTTTTGTTTCACGATCTCCAACTGGAATACTTTGAGGAGCAGAGCGTACAATAATATATAGTGATTTTCCATTGTCTAAGCTAATTGACTTATTTAATTTCACAATTAGTTGATTATTTACAAGTGAACTATCTTCTACTGGAATTTTAGAATAATAAGACTCATCTAGTTTTGTTAAAAGATTTTCATCCATTAAATCGCCCATATTATCAAAATCAGAAATCGTTTTAGCTGTTCCAAGATTTCCTATATATAAGCCAACCAAAGAATTACTCCTTATAAGATTATTATCTAAAGTTGTATCTCTAAAATAAGTGTCTTTGGAAATTGTATTTCCATCGACTTTAATAACCCAATATAAAGAACCATGGCTCCAGTCATTTCCTTCTGCTGTTGGATCATAGTACCAATTTAATTTTTGGGCATTGAAACTGTTACTTCCTGCTACAACAACAGAAGCATCAACTACCATTGGTGTTAATGTATACTTTGTTCCATTAATACCCACTGTTCCGCCTAAAGAAAATTCATTAGTAACTACAACCTGAGTAACATTATCTACATTTACAGGTTTAGCATAATATGTTAATAAATAAGCATAGTTTCCTTCTATTCCTAATTTATCTGGTTCAAATGAAAATGAGTTTTGTCCATCCACTTTCAAATAAACTGTTTTGACAGGAGTACGAGCACTCAAGTTATTTATGACACTTGTGTCACTCATATCACTTGTCGGTTTGTTGTCAGTTCCAATTTCATAAGCATTAATTTGAACATAACCAACATATTGCATATATGCTTGTTGAAATTGATCACTCATGGATGCACTGGAAACATCCCAGTTACCTGCTTCATTGGCAACAACTTGATATTGATAACTTCCTATTGGAACATTAAATGAAGTTACATCATTTATATGAGAAACTGTCTTGTCTTTAATTTCATAAACAAAATCATTTAAACTAATAGTTTTAGCTTCTGTTAAGGCATCTCCAACTATTTTACGATCCCATACTTTCTTAGAAAGATTTTCAGTATACATATAAGACTGAATTTTATTTCCATTATCTGTAGTTGAAGCATTTAACGCAAGATAGACACGGTTATTTATTGGTACTACTCCTTCAGTAAATGCATAAACATTAGGTTCAACTTTTACTTGATAACTTAATGTATATGTTTCACCCTTACTTAAAGTTCCTATTTTATATACAAAACCATATTTATTATCAGTAAATGTTGGCGCGATTGATTGTTTATCTGTTAAACCAGTTTCACTATTCTGATCTTTGGATCCACCTTTATACAAATAAAATGAACCATCTACATAGGAAGTGAAATTTAAATATTTTTGTTCTGTTTTACTTGCATCATCAATCGAACCATCTAATGCATCTTTGATGCATACATTTTTTAAAGGGTATGTATTTTTTTCATCCGCTTTAATCCATACATAATATGTAATATACATATTTCCTTGGTCATCTGTATTCGTTACCGAGCCTTTCTTAGACATATTGGCTGTAGCTTTTGGTGAAAATTCACTTGTAGCTGTCTTTTTTTCAAGGTCTTTGGAATAGACTTTTGCTTGATTGGTAATAGTAGCGGTTTGTCCTTGGCTAGTGTATGCATCCACAAGTTTTACTTTATATGTTAGAGTTCGAACTTCATTAGGAGCCATATTACCAATAGTCCAAACTAATTTCCCGTCAACTGTTGTAGCTGTACTTGCATTTAAAATACCTTCTTCTGAAATAGTTATATCTAAATATTTAGAAGCAACAAGATTACCATTATTTGTAAATTCATCAACCACTTTTACATTTGGCATGCCATCTGGTCCTGCTGTAACCGTTAATGTATAACTTAAATAATCTCCTTTTTCATTACCCGACTCAATTTGACTAAATGTTGGTGTACTTTTTTCAATTTTAACTTCACCATATTTAGCGATAACATCAGTATCAAACTTTAATTGGATTACTACATCTCCGTATCTAATTTCACCGGGGTTTTCACTTCCAGCTTGTGATAAATCTACTTTTGATTCCACATAGAAATCTCCATCTATTGTCGTATTATTATCCGTTTTTTGTTGTGACAACCAAGTTTGATCAAATACAATCTGTAATTGATTTCCATTTGCTGTGATTGTTCCAACTTCCGTATTTCCGCTATTAATTGTTCCATTTGTTTTTGGATTTCTCATAATGGAAGGAAGATTAAATGTAACTGTACAATTCGCAGCAAGTAATTGATCAATATTTAAGTTTTCATAATCAACTTCCAGTCTTAAATCGGCATTACCTGGGATTGTTGTATCATTTGTTACCGATGTCCATTCACTATCAGTAGAAGTACGATAATATAACTTGGCATCAGTTATATAGCTTTCAATGGCAATTGATGATGCGTTTGTTGATGATGAATCATCACTGTTACTACTGTCATCATCCGATAATGCCATAACACTATTTATACTTTCATCACTGTTTTCTTCTTGGTCTGTTTCTTTTTTATAACAGTTTTCAGTGTGTTCATGTTCTTCTTTTGTACAAATCGGTTCTTTTTCTTCAATGGTTTTAGTAGATGAAGTAAAGCAGTCTTCGTTGTGTTCGTGTTTACTGGTTTCAAGGAATCCACAAATTAAGTTATTGTCTTCATCGTAACAATCACTATTGTGTTTGTGTTCTTTAATTTGTGGTTTTGTACAAATTAAATTGTGATTTGAATCATAACAACTATCATTATGAACATGTTCCTTAATTTCTTCTAATTCACATACCAAAGTATCGTCTTGATAACAATCCTCGTTGTGTTCATGAATAATATAGTCAGCATATCCACAAATTAATTCATTGTCTTCGTTATAACAACTAGGTGAATGGACATGAACGTGTAAAGAAGAATAATTACAATTCGATGTTTTATTGGTAATTGTTTTTTCAGTTATGTTGTAACAGTCATTTGTATGAGTGTGTTCTTCTTTTTCACAAACCAATTTTCCCATCGTAATGGCTGGGCGAGTCAAAGAAAAAACAGTGAAAAGAATGACAACACATGCGAGTATGCCTTTAATTTTTTTATAATGTCTTTTCATTGTTTTTCCTCCTATCTATTCGAAATAATAAATTTCATTTAATGGCCATATTCTAAAGAAAATTCTTCCAATGATTTGTTCTTCAGAAATACAACCTATGCTTGTACTACGTGAATCAACAGATGTTGAGCGATGATCTCCCATACAAAAATACCTATTCTCTGGTACTTGATATGGTAATTTGATATCACAATCCCCTAGTGCTTTATCTTTTACATAAGGTTCATTGATTTCTTTGCCGTCCACATAAACAGTTCCATCTTCATCGATATCAACCCATTGTCCTGGTCCAGCTATGCATCGTTTTACTAAGATTTTATTTCCATAATAAAACGCAACTAGTTCACCTGTTTCAAATTTAGATCCTTTTACTGATACAACAATTTCGCCTTCTTCAAGAGTAGGTGTCATACTGGATCCATAGATTTGTAAAACGGGTAACCAAGTTGTTGCGACAAGTACAACAACGGCAGCTACGACAATCAACATATAAATCGTTGATTTTAAAACAGTATTGTAGCGCGAACGATAGTTAACTCGATCCAATTCTTTTTTTAGTGATTCAACATCGGCTACTTCTATTTTCTTCATATTTATTGTTCCTTAATTGGTAATATTTTTTGTAGAGCATTATATTCTTTATAGAAGTTTTCTAGACGAGTAGAAACTTCTTTCCAATAAGCCTCAGAATCCACTTTTGCTTTAGCTAACATCATATCACAATCAATCTTAGTATCTTTTTCCATTTTTTCTTTTTGAGCCGTTGCTTCTGCTATGATTCTATCTGCTTCTTTTTGTGCTTCTTGTAGTTTTTCTTCACAAATTTTAGATGTACGATCACTTAAATTTTTAATATTGTCAGTATATTGAGCACATGCTGCCTGACATGCTTCAAATACTCCATTTACTTTTAGTGCAGCTTCGGCAATAGACCCTGCATTGTTTATATTCATTTCTTTGTCTAATAATCTTTGTTTTGTATTCGCTAACTGTTTCTTTACCGATTCGAGTTCTTCTCCTTGCATAACAAGCATCTCTAATAACTCTCTTCGTGACAGTTTCTTTAAATCTTGTTCTGTCATAATTTCCTCCAAGTCATAGACTTTTTTAAATTATATTCCATTTTAATTATTGTTGTCCACAGTGTAAATTTTATTTAAAAAATATTTAAGAATTTTTTAAAAAATTGTGACATTTATATTATTGAAAAGAGAACTTGTACTAAGTTTCAAGTTCTCTTTTTCCATTTATATTCTATTTCTTTTATACAAAAATGAAATCGATAACAATACTAATAAAGCCCCTGAAACATAAATAAAAGTCGTTCCCATTCCACCTGTTTCTGGGAGTTCATATTCCGGTGTATTTGTCGTTGTATTTGTGATTGTGATAACACCCGAATCAATTCCTTGATTATTGTTATATTGTGCATTATAAGCTTCTTCATTATGTTCTTTGACATAATAAGAATAATAAACAACCTGACCATTTGTAATTCCTTTTTTAGGAAGATTATCAATACGAATTTTCCAACTACCATAAGCATTGGATGAATTTATCGTATATGTTCCCACCAAAGATCCTTGTGGTTTTTCAGGAATATCTGGTTGATTCACATTTACAGTAATAATTTGATTACTGTTATCACTTGTGATTCCTGAAATTGTCACATTACCATTTACCACATATTCATAATGATAAACTGTTGGATTTTCTCCACTTTTTGATACTGGCTTTATTTCTTCATTATAACCATATGAAATGTTATTTCCATTCACAACTTTAGGCATAAAATTAGAAGGTATATCCAAGCAAATCTTGGTTCCTTTTCTACAAGAATACGTTTGATTAAATAATATAACACTATCTACATCATATTTACCAATTTTTACAGATACCTTCACCAATTCATCTTCTTCATCTGTTGGTGGCGTTAAACTTTTTCTTTGATAAAGATCAACACTAACAGAACCATGCCTTTGATCCGTTACATCATTTCCTTGTTCATCTATCCATTCTTTATCAACTTCAATAGACGTTGTGCTTCTTTCATTTTCACAATAAACTTGACCAGCGGTTTGTGTTAAATCAATGGCTCCATCTGGTGTAATAGAATTGAAATTACCATTACTAAAATAGAAATAATATTTTTGAGGTTCCTCTGGTAACAAATACCCATCTGGTGCCTTTGTTTCTTGGATATAGTAAAGCGTATTGTATTCAAATTTAAATTCATCTGGATATTTATCCTCATCATCGTGCCATTCAATAATGATAGCTCCACTGTCATTTGTCGTATATTCTTTTAGAACTTGCTTTGGATTTGAATTCTTATATAAACTAAATGTTGCACCCTTTAATAATTTTCCATAATTTCCTTTTTCTACTTTATATAAAATATACGCATGATCCGATGTAATTCCACCAGCCGTTTGACTATCTTTCCATTCAACTTTACTCCATGACCCATCTTGATGATTACTATCACCAAACAATTGAGCTGTATTTGAAATTGTTGGAAGTTGCCAATCATATGCTTCATCTACTTTTGATCCTTCTGGTAACCAAACATTGTAGTCATATTCAAATATCATTGCTTTTCCATCAGGAACATTGGCAATAATTTCATGTGTATGAATATTATTGTTTACGGAAGTTGCTAGTTTCCAATTCCAATCTGTAATTTCATTTCCTTTTACTAAATTTCCTTGGCTATCATAAACAGCTTCATATAATTTTACTGTTCCTGGAAGTAAAGCCATATCTACCATTTTCTCTGGATTGTTTTCATTTAATTCATATTGTAAACGGTCAGCTAATATTAAATAATCAGAGCCCGCCAACAAATCTCTTCCTTCTGGATTTAAAACAATAGAATACTCTAATAATCGAGCATCATTATTCCATTTTCCATTTTTATCAACAACTTCTTTTGTTGTACCTGCTTTATCATAGTTTACTTCTATCGTATGAGAATCCGTAAACTCTTTATCATCTTGTTTCATAGAAACATTATTTGTGAACTGTTTATATGTTTCTAAATTCATGTTTTCTAATATACCTGGATTAATTTTACATACATAATAAATATTGAATTCACTTCTATATGGAATTTGAACAACCTTATCTTGATAATCTTTTTTAGTGATTTCTAATCTTAGAATTTGACCATTTTCACCTGATTCAACAGTTCCATTAATATTTAATTTTCCGCCATCAACCCATATATCATATTGAGGAGAAATGACATTATCTTTGATATTTAAATTCGTATTTTCATACTTAATTCCAGTTAAAGTTACTCCCGTTGGTAACTGATCCACTAAAGTGATTTTGTCACAATCCGCATCTGTACGAACACGTACTTTCCAAGTTAAAATACCATTTTTAGTAGTAAAAGGAATGGTTTCTTTGTTCCCATTTCCGTCTGTTTTATATACACCACCTGGTATATTCTAATTGACTCATCTAATAGTCATTTAGAATATACTTTTACTTTCTATCAACACTTTTAAACCGCGGTTGATAACGGTAATTGCTATTTGTATGATTGAAATATGTGAACGTGGATTTGTATCCCTCCTTGTGGCTTCGACTACTTAAAAAAGGTTCCTACCACTTCTTATTCC
>JAQYFP010000183.1 GCA_028723085.1 Erysipelotrichaceae bacterium
CTATCTTTACTAGCTGATGTACTCTTTCCTTGGGCATTATTACTTGTTTGCACATAAGAAGAAGAATATCCATCATCTCCAGCAACAGTTTCTGTTACATAGTATGTTGTACCTACAGGAATTGTATTAAATTTAATTGTTTGTCCATCTTTTAAATTTACTGTTTGAACTTGACCATATTCGAATGTATAAGTTGTATTTGTTGCATCATCTCCATTATATACTGTACCTACAATTTCAGTATTTAGAGCTTGTGCAGCTTTTTTAAATTCAATACTAAATGCGAAATCTTTAGTCTTATCACCATATTTACCTGTTACTGTTTTTCCTACTTCAAATGTTGCATTTTCAGTATATTGGTTTGTGAAATTAATCGCAGTTAATTTATCCTTTTCAGGTAATGAAGTATTACCTTTTTTTGCTTTAATTTGAGTAATTCCAACTGTACCATCATCTTCTACAGTGACATATACGTAGTAAGTAGTATCATCATATGTCCAATTAGCATCTGTTCCTGTATTTTCTTGAACTGTATAAATATAAACACCTGGAATTGTGTTAGTATTCTTTTTAAAAGTTAAAGTTCCATTTCCAGATTTCGATTGATTTGTACCATTAACATCATAATTAATGTCAATATCAGTTATCGTATGTGAAGGAAATACAGAGTCCAATTTTTCACCATTAGTATCTTTTTTATAAAATTCTTCATCTGTGCTACCATCAGAATTTTTGTATGTATAGTAACTATATGGTGTTACTGTAAAACTGAATTCTCCATTAACTGTGTTAAATCCATCTGCAAATTCTGCTGTTTTTGTAACATCAATTGATTTTGTATCTTCTGCCGCAAACACTGGACTAACAGCTGTAGCTAGAGCTAATGCACCGGCTAATACTACGGGTTTAATATTTTTTCTAAACATAATTTGTTTCCTCTTTTCTTATTCTTAAAGGTTTCGTCTTCTGCATACCAGAAGTACCGATCCTTTTATATCGGACTTTTTGACAGGTCCGAATACACGACTATCCTGGCTGTTTTCTCGATTATCTGCTAACAGGAATACTTCTCCTTCTTTTAGTTTTACTGGAAATGTTATTCCTTCTTTATATGGATAGGTTTCTTTATAGACGTGGCTTTCCTGTTGAACGAAGCCATTCACCAACAACTGTCCATCTTCGTTGATATCCACTGTATCACCTTCAACAGCGACGACTCTTCGAACAATTGTTCTATCTTTATACTCTATTACGACCGTATCTCCCATTATGTATTTTTGATTCATCTTGTAGTAGGCTACAAGATCTCCTTCACAGAATGCCGGAGACATAGAGTCATCTGGATTTGCCATGAATCCAAAGCAGAATCCAAACAATACAATGAATATCACCGTAAGCATCCCGAGTTTTAACAGCAGGTCTTTGATGTCTTGTTTCAAAGCTTGACTTTGATTCATTAAATTAATACCTTTCAATAAATTGTTTGAATATCCAAACAATATTGATAAAATTGATATGAAATTATTAAACAAGAACTAATTGTTTAATAGTTTCTTTTGTATGTAGAGTAAGTTTTGTATCGTTCAAAAAACCTAACTTACTCTACATTTTTAATTGTCTTTTCTTTTTAAGAACTAAATAGATTGCACCTAATTCAACTACAATGATTCCAATCATTCCTAATGAAGAATGATTATCATCACCGATACCAGTTAATGGAACGGCTTGTTTGTCATTTGTGATAACTACATGTTGTCCATTTTCAGTAACAGTAAAATTAAATGTCTTACCATTTGTTTCAGTTGGATCAATGTTAGTTAATTCATTAATACTTGGTCCATATCCTAAAGTTGTTGTATAGCCATCCGCATTAGATTCTGTGATTGTTAATGTAGAACCAATTGGAACATCTTTAATAATTTTAATATCATCGTGTCCATCATTATCAAAATCAGTTAATGAGAATGGTTTTGCTTCTCCATCGTCAATCTGATATGTGAAATTAAACATTTCATCACGATTTCCAAATGCGCCTGTTACATCTTTATGAACGGTAATGTTAACTGTATTTTTTTCGAACTTAGCATAGTAAGTCACATCAGTCCAAACATCATTTTCACCTTTTTCAGGTGTCAATTTGTTTGTGTTTGCATCAACCCAACTACTATTTACTGGAATTTTACAAGTATCGTCTGTAAACCATCCAACAAATTTGTATGTATCATTTGCAGTTGGTGTCGAACCTTGTACAATTCCTGTTTGAACTTTTAACTCTTCGCTAGAATTACTTAAAGATCCACAACCATCAGGTCCTATTACTACATAGTTAATAGTTGCTTCGTTTTCTTTGTAGTAGAAGTTGATAACATTTAATTTAGCATTTGTTCCTTCTTCAATCTTAATTGTTAAAGTTTGAGAAGTTGGATCTACTGCTGTGTAATTAGCAATATCGATTGCACTTTCAGAAATAACTTTTCCATATAAATCAGTTCCAGTTTTAGGATTAGCTAATTGTTTACCTGAACCTTGTTCTAGATAATGAACTTCATATGGATAAGAATTACGCGTATAGTACAATTTTAATTCCAAACCATTTTCGGTTAATTCACCACTTGCAACAGTTCCTTCAACCGTTTTATCAAGAGTAAATCCTGGAATTGTCATTGGATCTGCATTGTATGTTTTTCCAATATCACCAACAGCTTGACTTGAAGCATATTCAGTCCATGTTTCACCATCAGTATTTTGTGTATAGTGAGTGATCTTATAGTAGGCATGAGTTGTATCTTCTGTATAGTAGAAGATAATTTCATTTACTGCGCCTTCTTCACCAGAAACTACTAAACGTTTTTGATAAGCATCCGGCATCATTCCATCTACTGGAACAAATGTTTCTGTAACAACAGCTTTACGGTTATCACTAACTGTTTTTTCATCAGCAACTGGATCTCCAGTTTCCTTATTTAGGTATTTAACTGTGTAAGGAACCGCTTCTTTTTGTATATACCAGAATGTGAATGTATTGTTAGCTTCATTTTCAATGTCAATAGTTAGAGAATGACTCTTAACTACAGGAAAATAACCTTCTTGATAAGTAGTATATAAATCTGTTTCACCTTTAGCATCAAATGTCTTCGTGATACCAGCTAATCCACTACCTTCTGTTGGCGTAGCAACATCAGTATCTGTTCCCTGAATCTTGTAATAGATTGTGTATTTTTTCAAAACATTTGAACTCCATTTACCGTATACTTTTAAATCTTTGTTGATAGGCATATTAGCAAAATCAAATGCCTTTTCTTCACCATCTTCCATGTAGAACCATCCAATAAACGAATAATTTCCATTTGTTGGTGTAGCTGGAACTTTATCTACTTTACTTCCATGGCTAACGCTTAAATCAGGATGAGTATCACCAATCTTTGTTCCGACTGTCATTGCATCTTTATCTAAGTAGAATTCAACAGTATGTGTAACTGGAACCCATTTAGCGTAAAGAATCATATTATCAGCAGGCATTTTGGCAGTATCTAAATTAACTGGGTCTCCAGTACATTCAGGATTTAAATACCAACCACCAAATACTACAGAACCTTTTTCATATGCTTTTGGAGCTTCCGGAGTATAAGATTTAAACTTAGCAAACGATTCTTCGTATTCAACTGATTCAGATTTCACAACATCATATCCATCATTAAAATCAAGTGTATAACTATTTCTTAAATAATATAAATACAAATCATTGTTCTTACTAAAATCTTTCCAATTACTACTAAATCCAGCTATACTCGCTGAATAACGAGTAAATCCTTCCATTTCATGGTATTCTTCATCATATGTAGCATAGTTAAAATATGTATTTACTTTTTTATTTAATGTAAAATTTGCAGTTGATGAAGGCCAAGTATTTTCTGACACATTTGCTCCAACATTTTCAACATAATAATAAATAGTTTTTAATGTATTACTACTCTTATCATATAGTTTGAATGTGGCATTGAATTTAGGCATAATGTCTAGTGTTTGAAGCGCATAACCATATTTACTACTTTCTGTACACTCCCATGCACGTCCGTTATATGTTGTGTTAAATGGTGCTTCACTAAATTTTCCTGAAATTGAAGCTCCCCATTTAGCTGTAATGGTTGCTACTGTTTTATTTCCATCTTTAAACGTCAGTGTGAATTGAGTACGATCAAAATACACGTTCATTACTGTAGAACCATCTGCAGCAACAGTTACTTCATCAGAGCGAACATATGTCCATAGACTTGTATCCATTCCAGATGCATTTGTATTTAAATAACAACTATCACTATGTGTATGTTCTTGTTTATCACATGTTAGTGTGTAGCAACCAGGGAATGAATGAGTGTGGTTTACCAATCCACAAGAATAACAAGAATCGGTATGTGTATGAGTACAGTTGAATGTTATTGTTTGTCTATCATCTGTCCAAAGATCAGTTCCTGCGCAATACCAAGTTTCACCAATTTTAACGTAATAATGTGTACCTCTCCAATTGCTATAAGTCCATATTCCATTTCCTGCATCTGCTAAATTTTCATCAGGTTTTGTAGTTTCTTTAAGAGAGTAAATATAACCACCAACTGTATAACAATCCACAGTATGTGAAGTATGACTACAAGATAAAGTACATCCATCTTTTACATGATCGTGTTCTGGAGTTGTGCATGTTAATTCATAACATTCATCTTGTGTATGTTGATGTGTTTCTAATCCACATACCAATTGATTTGAACCGTATGTAATCGTTGATCCAGGTTTTGCATAGATTTCCGATGATTTAATGTATGAATATCCTTCATCATCGGCATTTTCTCCCCAGATAACAATTGATACCTTCGCTGTCTTATCTGCTTCCCACAATGCTTTATAAGTTACATTGCCTGCTGGCATAGTTTCTGGTAAATCTACTGCTGTTGTTCCATCTAAAGACCATCCTTTAAATTCATATCCAGCTTTTGTTGGTGTTCCAACATTTTCTATCTTTGCACCATATCTTGCATAGATAGGTTCCACTCCATATCCACCATCTAAGTCAAAGTTCATTAAATAATAGTAACGATCATAGTAAACTTCTACTACTGTACTTCCATCAGCAGCAATAGCTGGTTTTTCATATAATAATGGATAGAAACCTGCATAAGTGTTCGCTACACCAGGAACAGTTGAGTTTGTTAATCCTTGTTTTGGTTCTTGAGCAACTTGTGTGTAATTGTCATTATCTACATTTTGTTGATAGTGAATTACCGTGTAGTCCACATTTGTTGGTTTATATGTAACTGTATATGTTACATCGGCTTGAATATCTGTGATATTTAAATCAATAGATGTACTTGTGACTGTTGATTCTCCAATATATGGTAAATAACCTTGTACAGTTGGATGATTTACTGTTGTAGTAAAGTTAGATCCTGCTGCTAGTGATGCAGTGTATGGATCTGCTGCAATATTGTTGTTTTCAAATACATAGTTAATCACAACGTTATAAGTAGTTGTTGCAGGTGTTCCACCTTCACCATCCGCCAATGTCATTGGTTGATTGCTTTGGTCTTCATTATCATCTGAGAAGGTAACCATTCTAGCTTTGGCAGGAGTAGATGTTTGTTCTTCTTGTTGTACAGAATCATCTACTGTAACAGAGATTGGATTGGATACAACTTCTTGGTCATCTACAGTTGCTTGGCATCGAACTTGTGCAACTCCTCCATTTAATAAATTCGCAATCATGGCATAACTAAGATTAATAGTATTTGAGTTCGTTCCTGTGATATCAACCCATTGATCATCGCTGACTAGAATTTGCCATTGATAGTTTGTTCCTCCTTCTATTGAAGCAACAAGTGTTTCTTTTTCTTTTGATGTGGATGAAACAGTTGTTGAATTCACTACTTCATTGTTTTCATTCACAACTTGAATAGATGAATTCATCTCAGTGTCTTCGGCTTTGATGAAAGAACTAGCTTGTACAAGCCCAAAACACATAGTTGCTGCAATCAGGCATGGAATAAAGCGTTTTATCATTCTTTTCATGTTTTACCTCCTTTCTTTCATACTAAAAATTACTTTAGTATTACACTCTAAATTTTACCCCCCCCCGTCTACAGTTGTCAATGTAGCATGGACTGCCATTTCTTCCATTAATTGCGCATTTTCGGCATGAAAAAAGACTTGGTTTATTGTTCCAAGTCTTGTTTTAGGAAATGTATTAATATTGTTATCGCGATCAGAGATAAGATGAACTCAGCACAGAATTGGGCATAGGCCAATCCATATAATGGATAGAAATGATCAAGAATAAATAATGCTGGTATTTCTAATACTACTTTTCTTAATATCGCAAATACTAAAGTAATTGTTCCTTTTCCACATGCTTGAAAGATTCCTACACAAAGGAAATCTAGGGCAAGGAAAGGAAGAGCAAGTGACATTGCTTTTAGGAATTTTGTTCCATATTGTACAATTTGTACATTTTCCATAAATAAGGTCATTAAAGTTGGACTGGCAAATTGATAAATTACCACCATTGTCACCATAAATGACATCGATACTTTCACACTAAAATAAATAGCTTCTTTCATTCGTTTATGATTTTTAGAAGCATAGTTATAGCTTACCAATGGCATAATTCCTTGTGAAAATCCTTGGGCTATATACATTGGAACCATATTAATTTTCTGAGCAATTCCCATGGCAGCAACAGCTTGGGATCCATATCCTGAAGTAAAGTTATTTAATATTGTCATCCCAGTTACATTTAATAAATTTTGAATAGAGGCTGGTACTCCTACTCCAAATACTCCTAATACAATGTCTTTTCGTATACAAAACATTTTGGGCTGAATACAAACATAGGTTGTTTTTCTTTTTATATATAGAAGGACAAAGAAATATATACAAGCTACACAGTTTGAAATAAACGTTGCCAATCCTGCCCCTGCAGCTCCCATATTTAGTGTTTGTGGAAGAATCAATAATGGATCTAAGATAATGTTTAATAAACATCCACTCATCGTTCCAATACTAGCGTGTAAAGTAGCTCCTTCTGCTCTTACTAAATAGGCCATAACAACATTTAGTATTGCAGGAATGGCTCCACATCCAACAGTCCACTTTAAATAGTTTCTTGTGGCATCGACTGTAGATACATCACATCCTAATAAATTTAAAAAGAAAGGTTGAAATGATAAATATATAATTGAAAATAGTAGTCCACAACTTAAGGCACAATAAAAACCAAAAGCAGAACTTCTTGAAACGGTATCTTCGTCTTTTCTTCCTAGGGCTCTAGACATCATAGAAGAAGAGCCTACTCCAAACAAATTATTAATCGCATTAAATGCCAATAATAAAGGAGCTGCTAAAGTGACAGCTGCATTTTGAATAGGGTTATTCAACATTCCTACAAAATAAGTATCCGATAAATTATAAATCACCATAACTAAACTCGATAACATCGTAGGAATGGCTAAGTTCATTACGGCTTTTGGAATCGGTGTAGATTCAAATAAATCTTGTCTTGAATTATCCTTCACTACTTTCACCTTCTTCTAAATATTTGCTTCCCCATTTATATAATTCAAAAAATACCGGTAATAAAGCTTTTCCTTTTTCCGTTAAAGAGTACTCTACTTTAGGAGGAATTTCATTGTATTGTTTACGAATAATAATGCCTTTTTCTTGTAGATCTTTTAAAGCTCTTGATAAAGAAGCCTGGGTAATATTAGAAATATTTCTTTGAAGTTCATTAAACCGAACTGTTTCATTAATCGCTAATTCATAAATAATACGTATATTCCATTTCCCTTCAAATATTTTTAAAGACCTTAATACCGGACAATTTTCATTGCGATCACTTGTCTGCAAAAACTTTAAATAATCTTCTGGTGTATTCATGTTCTCACTCTCCTTAATGATACTTACTCACAATAAATATCCTACTTCTCATATTTATTTACAGTATTATAATTATACTAGTATAAATATGATATTAAAAGGAGAGCATATGAAAACACTAGTCGTATATTATTCCTATGAAGGAAATTGTGAACAAATCGCAAAACATATTCAATCTAAATTAAACTGTGATGTATTACGTATTGTTCCCGAAAAAGAAAACATTAAGAAAAGTATGATGCGTTTTGTATGGGGTGCTAAAGAAGTATTCATGATTAAGAAACCTAAGCTACAACCATATCAAATCAACCTAGATGAATATGATCAAATTATTTTTGGTACTCCCATATGGTTTGGAACCTATGCTCCTGCTATCAATACGTTTTTATGTGATAATAAAATTGAAAATAAAAGAATTGGTATTTTTATATGTGATGGAAACAATAAACAAAATACTTTCCAAGACTTTGAAAAAGCTTTATCCAACAATGAAATAATTTCTACCCTTGAATTAGTTTATCCTATTAAAAATGGAATTAAACAAGCTTATCAAAAAGTAGATGAATGGCTTACAACATTATAAGTAAGGGATCCTCTTGAAAAAGAGGATTTTTTAATTAATTTATAACAATAATATAATGCCCATATCACAAACTTTAAAATCATTAAAATTTTTCAATTCTTTTTTTACAAATCTCAATTTTTTTCGAATTATATAATGAAGGAGGAAAAAAATGAACTTAGATACCATCGCAAAGAAAATAAATGCGAATAAAAATGTGATTGCGATATACGCAAAGAATTTATTAGATGAATTTAAAGAATATGATAGAGAAACTATCAAGAAGTGTATTGAATCAATTGAAGTAGATGCTAATATGACGGTTGGATACAATACCGAAATCAATCTTAAAGGAAGGATCATTCTTGATTTATTAGTGGGTATTCGTGAACCAAGGACAAATGATTTAATTTATTTAAATATTGAAATGCAGGCAACCGAAAAGAAATTAGACTACCCAATTGAAAAACGTGGAGAATACTATGGCAGTAATTTAATTGTGAATCAAAAAGATATCAACTTTAAAAAATGATCACTATGAAGACATAAAAAAAGTGTATTCGATATGGATCATACTGGATTGTTTCAAGTATCGAAATAAAAACAGTATTGTTGCCGTAGATAAATATCCTAGAATCCTAACTGGAAAACCACAAATGATAAAG
>JAQYFP010000184.1 GCA_028723085.1 Erysipelotrichaceae bacterium
GAACCGACCAGGACTGGTCAATCCCCTAAGTTACTATCTAAGATAGTTGTACTTAACATATAAATGTAGCGCCGTATACGAGGACCGTACGTACGGTGCAATGAGAGGGGCGAAAATAGTTTATTTTCCCTCTACTCTATTCCTTTAAACGAATTGACTTAATAACTTGCGGTGTTTTAGGTTTATCTCTAAAATCTGTTTTAACACTCGCAATTTTGTCTACGACTTCAATTCCTTTTGTGATTTTTCCAAAAGCAGCATATTGACCATCTAGATGAGGAGCATCTTGGTGCATAATAAAGAATTGAGAACTAGCTGAATTTGGATAAGATGTTCTAGCCATAGATAATACACCACGTGTATGTTTCAATTTATTTTTGAAACCATTGGCATCAAATTCACCCTTGATTGTCTCTTTTGAGCCACCCATTCCTGTTCCTTCAGGGTCTCCACCTTGAATCATAAAACCAGGAATTACACGATGGAAAATAATACCATCATAGAATTTTTCATTAATTAATTTCACAAAATTTTCAACGGTTCTAGGTGCAATGGTTGGATATAGTTCTGCTTCCATTACCGATCCGTCTTCCATTGTGATAACGATATCAATTGTTTGCATAAGGTACCTCCATTCTTTATATTATACAGAATGGAAGTGATTTGTGCTACAATAGGTACGAGGTGATTTTGTGAAATTATTAAAAAATATTGATATTAAACCGGCATTGATTCCAATGGGGTATTTATATGTTTTAAGTGCTTTATATAATGTTGTTTTCTTAGTTGGATCCAATACATTTGAAGGAATTATGTTTTTCGTGTTTGAAATGATTATGGGATTAATTAGTAGTGTTGGATTCTATTGGCTTTGTTTAAAGACATGGAAAATCGATAAGAAAATTGACACAAATTCTATTTTAAAAGTTTTATCATTAGAACTATTGTATTTATTTATTTGTTTAGGAATTCTTCAGCCCATGATAGGAAAAGACAATATGTTTATGCAGATTGTTGGCTTATTAATTATGGTTTATATGATTCCAATACAATTAATTTATTTTTATGGATTAGCTAGTGGTAAATCATCTTATAAAGAATTAGGAAAATTTGTTTGGAATGTGATTAAAAAAGAAAACCGTTCTATTATTAATAAATTCTGTATTTGTTTATTAATAATGATTTTCTTAGATACTATTTCAAGTGGAATGTTAAGTGCGGCTAAAGGATTTGACACATGTTCATTAAGTGTTTTAGTTTTATTATACGGAAATCCATTGATGTCATTAATGGTATTTTTATTCTTTGCGGCAGGATTTAAGTTGGCAATTGTCGATTGTATTGCCTATGTTGTGATGTATATCATTTTGGCATTCTGCTATGGATTATTAGATATTAATTATATTTTATTTATTAGAAGAAAGAGTTGCATTGAAGATGAATCTAGAAGTGATGAAGTGCACCAAGAGGCGAACTGAACTTTTAAATCGAATGGGAATTAATAGTGTAGAGGAATTATTGAAAACATATCCGATGCGATATGAGACAATACAGTCTACACCTTTTTTAGATTGGAAAGAAAACGATTCGGTTTGTTTTGAAGGACTGATTTGTCGCCAAGCACAAGTGATTCGTTTATCTAAGAATCGTTCCATGACAAAATTTAAAGTCATTAGCTGGGATGAAGAATTAGAAATCACATTATTTAATCGTCCTTGGACGCAACAATTTACATTTGGGAAAGTCATTACTTTATTTGGAACATATCAAGGAAACCATAAAGTTGTGGCATCAAATTATAATTTTAAGCCTTTGAAAGAACAAATTGGAATTCATCCTGTTTATAGTTTAACAGAAGGGTTGAAACAAAATGAAATGCATCAAATTATGGCCAAAGCCCTTACGTTTGTGGATGAAATTGAAGACGTGATACCGGAACAATATCGTTTGAAATATCGTTTGTTGACTCAAAAACAAGCATATACTTTAATTCATCAACCTAAAACAAAAAAAGACATTGAATTGGCTATTCGTACTTTGAAATACGATGAATTTTTACGGTTTCAGTGTGTTATGCAAGCCGTTCAAAATCAGAAAGTACAAACAGAATTTAAAATACCGCGAAAATTCGATGAAACAATTATCGAAACATGGATGAATTCTTTACCATATACACTTACTAAAGACCAACAAAAAGGAATTCATGAAATATTAAACGACATGAAATCCAATAAAATTATGTTTCGCCTTGTGCAAGGAGACGTAGGCTGTGGAAAGACAATGGTCGCCATTGCTGCTTTATACGCAAGTTGGTTATCAGGATATCAAGCTGTATTTTTAGCGCCTACTGAAATTTTGGCAAAACAACACTATGAAAACTTAAAAGCACAAAATTTAGAATGTGCTTATTATGTTTCAAGTCTTCCAGTCAAAGAAAAAAAAGAAACATTGGAAGGATTAAAAACAGGAACCATACCTATTGTGGTAGGAACTCATGCCTTATTTCAAGAAAATGTCATTTTTTCTAATTTAGGTTTAGTCATAATCGATGAACAACAACGATTTGGTGTGAAACAAAGACGAGCCCTACTTGAAAAAGGACAAAATGTTGATTTTTTAATGATGTCGGCAACACCCATTCCTAGAACGTATGCACATTTTTTATTTGGTGATATGGACATTACCAACATTAAAGAAATGCCCAAAGGAAGACAACCCGTAAAAACAAAGTACGTGAAAGGCAAGAGCATGGCTCCTGTTTTAGATGAAATATTAGATGGCATCCAACAAGGTTATCAATGTTACGTTGTATGTCCTGCTATTGATGAAAATGATCCATCTATGAAAAGTGCGACTTCTATTTATAATGGTATGAAAAAAACACTTCCTCATATTCGCATTGGACTATTACATGGAAAACTAAAAAAAGAAGAAAAAGAAGAAGTGATGAATCAATTTAAAAATCATGAACTCGATATATTAGTAAGTACAACAGTTATTGAAGTTGGAATTGATGTTAAGAATGCGATATATATGGTTATATACGATGCCCATCGCTTTGGACTAAGTACCCTTCATCAATTAAGAGGAAGATGTGCAAGAAGTGAGCAACAAGGTCATTGTTTCTTATTAAGTAATTCAAGTGATGAACAAGCCATTAAACGCTTAAAAATGTTGGAAACACTAACTGATGGATTTCAAGTCACAGATTATGATTTGCAGATTCGTGGGCCAGGTGATATCTTAGGAATACGACAAAGTGGACTTCCCAACTTTATTTTAGGAGACTTAAATAAAGACAAAGCCATTATGGAAGTCTGTATACAAGATGCTAAAGATATACTAGAACGACAGGAGGATGACAATATGCTTCGCTTTGTGCATAGGGCAGTGGAAAAAGCGGAGTATTTTGATTAAAATGAGAATATGGATAAGATAAAAATAAAAACGAAACTTACATATTTTATTTCTCTAGGAGCTATATGTGTCATCTTGGTCATGTTGACGTATATGTTCTTTTTGAGAACCATTCAAGTCGATGTGATGCAAGGTCTATCTATCGAATATACCGGGGAAAACGGAAATGCCTCAGCCAGTGCTAAAAATGAAGTCATGGACTTAAACCAAAGAACCCAAGACTTTTATAAAAGTGTAACATATGTGGTTACTCCCAATGAAAATTTACGCAATGGATTGGTTATTCACGTACAAGCCAGTTTCGATGAACAATTGGCTAGTTTATATCACTTCGAAGCTATCAATACGCAAATGGATATCGTTGTATCTGGGTTAAATGATCGTTATGCTTCTTTAGAACAAATCGATGAAAAATATTTGGATGATTTATTGAAAGCAGCGGATTCATATCTAGAAAACAATGCCAAACAAATTATTGAAGCCAATGAATTAAACGAAGAATCGAAATTAGAACAATCACATGTCGTGTATCAATGTTTCATGAAATCTAACAACAGTAAGGCAAGTGATCGTGTTTTAGTGATGTATCAAATGAATTATTTACACAAAGACGATGAAACTATTCTTTACTATACGGTTTCAATTCCGGAAGTAAACGATGGCAATAAAGTCGATAAACAAGATGTGTTTGGAGAGAAAGCGTATTTATCTGAAAATGAAATCACAAATCTAGATTTTGCGGGTTATATTCAACGCATTTATGGTGGCCAATATACCATTGAACAAATTCATCAAGAAACGGACTCTAATCAACAAGATTAGAGTTTTTTTATTAAATCTTTATAATCCTTAACTCAAAAATTTAGAATGCCTTGATAAGATAAGACAGGAAAGGAAATTTATGAAAAAAATAATTATACCGATTATCGTTCTCTTATTAATTGTTGGCATGGGATATCAAAATAGAATTGTATATTCAAATTTAAACGATTTAAAATCACAAGAACTTTTATCGAAATTAATGAAAGATACGATTTTAAAATCTAAACAAGAAATATTATTTCAACACATTTATTAAATCAACGAAGTATTTAAAAACGATGAACTAAGTAAAGGATTTGAACCATTAAGGAAAGAAAATAAATATGATCCATATGAAATTCAAGCAAGATGGGATAAAAAACACCCTGATTTTTTAGGATATAATTGTCGCATTACGGCATTTTCTTTATTCAGTCAATACATTGAAATACAAGAATCCAAACCAATAAAAGAAGCTGTACCATTGGATTTGTATGCTCTACAAGAAGATAATAGTGCTTTAAAGGGAGAAGAACAAAAATTTGCTCGTTTTTATGAAGACATTGAAACAACGATGACCAAAGACATTGAAGAACACGTGAATACAATTCATGAAGAATGGAAAAAACGAGGAATTGTATTTTCAAAACAAGATAAAGTTAGTTTGATTTCTGTTTTCTTTCATAGTGATATAGATGATGAAAACGTTCTTCAAATCGGACATACGGGACTGCTTTTTGATGACAAAGATGGCTTATATTTCTTTGAAAAATTAGCTTTCCAAGAACCGTATCAACTCATTAAATTTAAAAACCGTAAACAATTATCAAAATATTTGATGGAAAAATACGACGTGAATGAAAATCAACCCGTTAGTCGTCCTTTTATCTTTGAAAACAATCACTTATTAAAATAAAAATGATGGCATTTGCCATCAATTTTAATATAAACGCGTATATTTTTTAAATAAAACATCATTCACATCTTCGTTTCCATCGCAGTTTAAAGAAACAAAGACAGGTGGTTCAATGCCATTGGCTAATAATTCTTCGGCACAGCTGACATTGATAGCTTGAACAATAAAGGCATTGGCCATACTACTAGTAGGACAAAGACTTGCTTTCATGCCATCTAAGTGTAAAGCACTATCACCCATAACACCGCAATTATCAATGACTAAATCGGCAATATCTTTTAATAATTTACCCGATTCATGACGAGAAGTGACATGATTAGAATGATCTAGATTTGTAATCGCGATGACTTTAGCTCCTTTTTTCTGTGATTCCATCGCTAATTCAATTGGATACGCATTACGACCAGAATTTGAAGCAACTAGTACAATATCACCTTCTTGAATGCCATACAAATCAACAAGAATTTTGGCATAACCAGAAAGACGTTCAATGTGAGAACTCTTAGTTGGATGTTCTGTTAAAGTTAATTCACTTGTTAGTATAGGCTTTACGAAGGCAAGGCCACCGGCTCGTCCATAAAACTCTTCGGCAACGGTATGAGAATGACCAGAACCACTGACAAAAAAGTTATGGCCGTCCATAAAACTATGGGCAATCCATTTACCAGCTTGTTCTAGGTTTTCGCTTTGCGTGTCTTTAATTTTTTGAATGACTTGTAGTCCGATATCAAATACTTGTTCCATGTTTAGAATCCAATCTTTTTAATCACATCTTCAAAGTCTTTGTTTTCAATTGGATTAAATTCAATGGAAACAGAATCATTATCTTTGTAGCGAGGAATTAAATGAACATGGAAATGATTTACACTTTGACCAGCAGCTTCATGGACATTTGATAATACATTGATTCCATCACATCCAAGTTCTTTTTCCATTTTTAGCGCAATTTTTTGAGCTACATCGAATACATGATGTAAAACATCAGAATCACATTCTAAAAATGAATCAAAGTGTTGTTTAGGAATGACTAAAGTATGTCCTTTACTAGTAGGATTTACATCAAGAAAAGCTAAGACAGTTTCGTCTTCATAAATCGTATAATTAGGAATTTCTTTATTCACAATTTTACAGAATATACACATATTAAGTCTCCTTTTTTTATATAGTATACTCCTATAAAAAGCGAAAAGACAAGCTAAGGGGATGCTTGTCTTTTCTTAAATTAAGGGGATAGAAAATTAGTATGAATATCAATTCATACCGGCAAGGCTTTCCTTGCTTGAATGAAGTATATCACATAGTATGACACAAAATGTGTGATAATTTTGGGAAAATATGTGAAATGACATTTTTTTCGTTTTTTTTTGCCATAAATTTAACGAAATATGGCTATTTTTTGTTAAAAGTGGGGACTTAGACCTATTTAATAGAATTCTAAACAAAGACGTTGTTTTATGGTATAATAGAATCCAAATAGAGGTTTGAAAATGATTAAAAAAACAGTGAAAGAAATTGCCGATTTATTGCATACACAGGCATTTGGAAATATAGAACAAGACATTGAAGGAGTTCAAACAGATTCTCGAAATGTAACAGAAAAAACGCTATTTATTCCATTAATTGGACAAAGAGTTGATGGACATAGTTTTGTGAAAGATATGAAATGCGCTACGCTTTGGCAAAAAGACCATGTTCCTTATCCTGAACATGTTCCTTATATTTTAGTAGACGATACAACGCAAGCTTTACAAGCACTGGCAAAAGCTTATTTAGATACACTATCTTGTAAAATTATTGCGGTAACAGGATCCAATGGAAAAACAAGTTGTAAAGATATGTTATGCGCTATTTTTTCACAAGAAAAGAAAACACAAAAAACACAAGGAAACCATAACAATGAAATTGGTCTTCCTTTAACTATCTTAGAATTTGATGAAGACATTGAAATTGGTATTTTAGAAATGGGAATGGAAAATAAAGGGGAAATTGATTTTCTTTGTTCCATTGCGCAACCAGACTATGCCATTATCACAACAATTGGTTCTGCTCACATGGAAAATTTAGGTGGTAAGCTTCAAATTGCACAGGCAAAATGTGAAATATTTGAAAATATGAAAGACAATGGAACTTTATACTACAATGTACAAAGCCCAGAAATTGAAGAAGTATTAAAAACGCTTTCCTTTGGGAATAAAAAAGCTATTCCATTTGGAAAGGGAAGTGATATTTGTGTCACAAGTGATTTAATTGTGGAAGGAGATTCCATGAAATTTACTTGTTCTATTTTAGATGAACAAGTAACTGTTCATGCTCTAGGAGCTCATCAAGCGGATAATGCTCTTCCTTGTATTGCCTTGGCAAAACAATTAGGAATTCAAGATCAATCAATTTTAAAAGGATTAAAAGAAATGGAAATGACAAAGATGCGTACTCAACTATGCAAAGTTAAAAACTGTCAAATCCTTGATGATTCTTATAAATCCAATCCTGAATCTTGTAAAGCGGCAATCGATACTTTAATGAGCATTCCAAGTAAAAGACACATTGCTGTGTTATCCGATATGTTGGATTTAGGTCCGAATGAACAACAACTTCACTATGAAATCGGATTATATGCGAAAGAAAAAGGAATTGATGAATTAATTTGTACTGGACCACTATCCAAATTCAGTGCAGAAGCGTACAATGGTCAGTGGTTTGAAACAAAAGAAGAATGTGTAAATATTCTTAAACCATATATATATCAAGATTGTGCGATTCTAGTTAAGGGGTCTCGTGCAATGGCTATGGATAAAATCGTAAGTGCATTGAAAGAGGAGGAAGTAAAATGAAATTAAGTTTAGGGGTTGTATTTGGTGGACAAAGCAGTGAATACTCTGTTTCTTTACATTCAACTGCGTCATTTTTAAGACAAATACATGAAGAAAAATATGATATTACTAAAATTGGAATTGATGTCGAAGGACATTTCTATGTATATACAGGAACTATTGATGATTTAGAACACGATCATTGGAAATCGGAAGAAACTTGTATTCCATGTGCTTGGACACACAAAGGAATTATCTTATTAGATGGTTCGAATAAATTCATTGAATTGGATTGTGTATTCCCAGTTGTTCATGGAAAAAACTGTGAAGATGGAACTTTACAAGGATTATTTGAAGTAATGAATATCCATTATGTAGGATGTGACACAATGTCATCTGCTATTTCAATGGATAAAGAAATTATGCATATTTTATGTGATCAAGCACAAATTCCATGTGCTAAATACGTTTGTTTAAATGCCCGTAAAAAGAATTTAACATTTGCACAAATTCAAGAATTATTCCCACTTCCATGGATTGTTAAGCCATGTAACGCGGGAAGTAGTTACGGTGTTTCAAAAGTAAACAATGAAACAGAATTTGAAAAAGCTGTAGAAGAAGCGTTCTATTATGATGGACGTGGAAAAATTCTTGTGGAAGAAATGATTGATGGTTTTGAAATTGGTTGTGCTGTAATGGGAAATGAAATCATCAGAACAGGAAGCTGCGACGAAATTGAAATTACACGTGGAATCTTTGATTTTGAAGGAAAATATGCGATGGATGGAGCTAATATTTATTGTCCAGCTCGTATTGACCAAAAAATATTTGATGAAGCACAAGAATTAGCTAGAAAAGTATATGTGGCAATGAATTGTTCAGGACTTGCTCGTGTCGATATGTTTGTCACAAAAGATAAAAAAGTAATTTTAAATGAATTAAATACACTTCCAGGAATGACAGCCACTTCTCGTTATCCTTCTATGATGAAAGAAGCTGGTTTAGAATTCCCAGATTTAATTGACCAATTAATTGACCTTGCGATGCAAAGGGTGGTAGGAGCATGTTAGAAGCTTATTCGCGATGTTGGGCGGAAATTGATATCAAAGCGATTGCACATAATGTTCAAGAAATCCAAAAGCTTGTAGGTGAAACTAAAATCATGGGAATTGTGAAAGCCAATGCCTATGGTCATGGAGATGTACAATGTGCTAAAGCACTAAAAGAATGTGGAGTCGATTTCTTTGGTGTTTCAAGCATAGATGAAGCTTTAAATTTACGTAACGCTGGTATTGATGACAATGTCCTAATTTTAGGATATACACCCGAAGAACATTTTCATTATCTACATGAACAAAATATTATTCAGTCCTTAGTTAGCTTAGACTATGCGAAAACACTAAATGAATATGCGATGACACAAAATGTACAAATTCGCGCTCATTGTAAAGTGGATACCGGAATGTGTCGAACAGGTATCATTTATCGAGATCAAAGTAAAAATATGGATTCTATTCTAGAAGAATATCAATTATCAAATATTCATGTAGAAGGAATTTTCTCACATTTTCCAGTGAGTGATGAACTAGATAAAGATAGTAAAGAATTTACTTTGCATCAAATTGAATTATTTAAAGAAGTGTTACAACAATTAGAACAACATGGCATTAATCCTGGAATTCGTCATATTCAAAATAGTTATGGTATTTTGAACTATGGAGATTTAGGATTTGATTATTGTCGACCAGGTCTTTTATACATGGGTGTGACAAGTGATGATTCTGTTGAAATTGAATCCAATCCTGATTTTATTCCGATTTTATCTTTATATGCCAACGTTAGTTTAGTGAAATGGATTGAACCAGGACAAAGTGTAAGTTATGGACGTCATTTTATTGCCCAAAAACCAACGAAAGTCGCAACCATGTCTATAGGATATGCCGATGGCCTACCTCGATTGGTTTCAAATAAGAATTTAGAAGTATTGGTTCATGGGATTCGTTGTCCATTGATTGGTAATATTTGTATGGATCAATGCATGATTGATGTTACAGCGGTTGATGATGTGAAACAAGGTGATGTTGTTTGTATTGTGGGACAACAAGGAAAAGAAAAGGTGACGATTGATGAAATTAGTCGTAAGGCACAAACCATCAATAACGAAACGCTATCTTGTATTACGAGTCGTGTTCCTAGAATGGAAAAGAGGCAATAATGGCTAAAAAAAGACAATACGCGATGATTGATATCGCAAAATATGTATCGGCTTTATTAGTTGTTGCGATTCATACGTTTCCTTTTTATGAAATAAGTGAAACATTGAATACGTATTTTATTCAAACCATTTGTCGAATTGCGGTTCCTTTCTTCTTTACTACTTCTGGTTTTTTCTTCTTTCGTAAATGGAGCGAAGACAAAGAAGTGAACAAGGAATCTGTTAAAAAATATTTATTACGTTTATTAAAAATTTATTTAATTTGGAGTGTTATTTATTTACCTTATACAATTTATGACTATACAAGAGATGGATTCCAAATTATGAATATTGTGAGCTATGTTCGTGATTTTCTATTAAATGGAAGTTATTATCATTTGTGGTTTTTACCAGCATTGATGACGGCTACAGTGATTGTTTCTTTTCTATATTCTAAAAAAGGATTAATGACAACTCTAAAAGTATGTTTAATTTTATATATTTTTGGATATTTTATTAATGTTTATGCACTTGTATGGGAACAAATTCCTGTGATTTCTTTCTTTTATGAATTCTTTACTAAAGTATTCACAACATCACGGAATGGTTTCTTCTTTGGTCCTTTGTTTGTATGCATGGGCTTATTATTAGCGCGAACAAAACGATTAGACAAAAAATTAAATCAAATTGGTTTCTTAATTAGTTTTATTTTACTTGTTTTAGAAGTAACAATCTATCGTGCTACAGGAATTCTAAGAGATCTTACAAGTATGTATATTTCTTTAATTCCAGCTGTATATTTCTTTGTGAATTGGATGTTGACAATTAAAATTCCATATAAAGAATCATATAAAGCTATGCGAAATGAATCGTTATTAATTTATACTTCTCATATTTTATTTGCGAAAGTATTATTGATTTTATTTCCAGAAGCACACTTGGTTGTGTACTTTGTGACACTTGCCTTAGCACAAGGATTTGCGTCGTTAGTTATTCATTATAAAGAAAAGTATCCGATATTAGAAAATTTGGTATAAAGTATGATTCGAGTTTTTCAAGTTAAGTGTGATGTCGATGATGAAAAAGTGATTATCAAACAACTTTTGAAAAAACTAAATATTACAAGAAAAGACCTTTTTTCATGGAGTATTCATAGAAAAAGCGTGGATGCCCGCAAACAAAAGGTCTTGTTTTCTTATGTCATCGACTGTGAAATTAAAAATGAACAAAAAGCATTAAAAAATAAAGACGTTCATATTTGTCCAAATGAAACATATCACTTTGTTTCTAAAGGAGAACATGAACTTAAATCTCGTCCTGTTGTAGTTGGATTTGGGCCAGCGGGTATGTTTGCGGCTTTAATTTTAGCGCAACAAGGATACAATCCCATTGTGATTGAAAGAGGAAGTGAAGTTCATACACGTATTGAAAAAGTCAATACGTTCTGGACTAAAGGACAATTAGATGAAGAATGTAATGTACAATATGGTGAAGGAGGAGCGGGAACGTTCAGTGATGGAAAACTAACGACTCGTTCTAAAGATAGCCGCGCACGTAAGGTTTTAGAGGAATTAGTTCATTTTGGGGCTAAAAAAGATATCTTAATCGATGCCCATCCTCATATTGGAACCGATGCCTTTATTGATATTATCTATAATCTTAGAGAAGAAATAAAAAAATTAGGTGGAACTTTCTATTTTGATGCGAAATTAGAAAACATTGAAATAGAAAATAATGAATTGGTTTCGATTCAAGTCAATGGACAAACAGTACCATGTAATGCGTTAATATTAAGTATTGGACATTCGGCAACGGATACTATCCAAATGCTTCATGATAAAGGTGTATACATGGAAAATAAACCATTTGCGATTGGAGTAAGAATTGAACACAAACAACAATTCATTAACGAAGCAATGTTAAAGGAATATGCCAATGATCCTAGATTGATTCCTGCTCGTTATCAATTAACACATACCGCATCTAATAATAAAGGAGTCTATACATTTTGTATGTGTCCAGGAGGATATGTGATTCCTTGTAGTAGTTCGAAAAATAAATTAGTCATTAATGGAATGAGCTATGCTTCACGTGATGGTGTGAATGCCAATAGTGCTTTATTAGTGCAAGTAAATGAATCTGATTATGGAACGGAATTATTTGATGGTCTTAAATATCAAGAACAATTAGAACAAAAGGCATTTGAAATGGCCAAAGATTATAAAGCACTTGTACAATTATCAACGGATTATTTAAATAATGTAGTTTCCACTCATTTAGATCAAGTAGAACCAACTTATGCTTTGGGATATACATTTGGGAATTTAAATGAATTATTTAGTGAACCTGTAAATTTAGCTTTACACGAAGCTTTAGAAAATTTTGAAAAAAGAGTTCCTGGCTTTGCTTCAACTTCCGTTTTATCAGCAGTTGAATCAAGAAGTTCAGCCAGTGTTCGTATTGTTCGTAATGAACAATTAGAAGCCAATATAAAAGGAATTTATCCAGCAGGAGAAGGTTCAGGATATGCCGGAGGCATTATGACAAGTGCAATTGATGGAATTCGGTGTGCAGAATCTTTAATTTCATATTATGATAGTAAAAAGCGAGGTGAAAAAAATGGCAGCGTATTGTAAAGGATGTGGAGTCGCTCTTCAAAATGAAAGACCCAAAGAAATTGGGTATGTACCTACATTAGATGCGATTTATTGTCAAAGATGTTTTAAAATCAGAAATTATGGAGATGTTTTAATTTCCATGCAGCAGGGAATTGAGTCTAATACTACTTTTCAAAAAATCAATGAAATTGATGCGGTAGTATTCTGGATTGTGGATTTATTCGCATTCGAATCCAGTCTAATTCCTAAACTAAATCAAAAATTACCTGGAAAAGATATTATCATGGTTTTGACAAAGCGTGATCTTCTTCCTAAAACACTGACAATCGAAAAAATTAGTGCTTTTGTACAGGAGCGTCTACAAGAAGAACAAATTGTCGTGAAAGATATTTTATTATCTAGTGATTTATTAAAAAACAGTGATGAAGCTAAGGAATCCATTGATTTTATTAATCAAGCCATTGATTATTATCGCGAAGATAAAGATGTTGTTTTTATGGGAGTGGCCAATGTTGGTAAGTCTACTATTTTAAATCATTTAAATCAAAATAAAGACTTAACAACTTCTTGTAATCCGGGAACAACACTTGATTTGGTTCCTATTAAACAAGATGGATACACAATCTATGACACACCAGGAATTGAAAACCATCATAGTATATTAACGTATTTATCACCAAAAGATTTAAAAACAGTGATTCCTTCTAAGCCAATTCGTCCTTTTGTTTCGCAAATCTATGAAGATCAATCATTTGCGGCAGCGGGATTGGCGCGATTGGATATTAAAGTAAAAGGAAAAGCGAGCGTAGTTGCGTATTTTTCGCGTTCGATTTCCGTTCATAGAGGAAAATTAGAAAAAGCAGATGCCCTATGGCAAAATCATTTAAATGAAATGTTGTCACCTTGTCTTGATACATCGCTTTTAACGATGCATACATATCATTCAAAGATGATTGATAAAAAAATGGATGTAGTGATTCATGGAATTGGTTGGTTTTGTATAAGTGGGGAAATTGAAGAAGTAAGTGTAAAAGTACACAAAGGTATATATGTGACATTTAGAAAGGCGATGATTTAATGTTATCTAGTGCAAATAAGAAATATTTACGTAAATTAAGTATGAATTATAAATCTTTATTTCAAATTGGGAAAGATGGAATTAGTGATAATTTAGCACAAACTCTATCAGATTCATTGGAAGCCCATGAATTAGTAAAATGTAATTTATTAAAAACTTGTCCTGTATCGGTTCGAGAAGCAGCAATTGAATTGGCTGGACTTACAAATAGTGAAGTTGTTCATATCGTAGGGCATACATTTGTTTTATATAGACGTAGTAAAGAAAATAAATTAGGATTAAAAAAATGAGAATTGGCATTTTAGGAGGCTCTTTTGATCCTATTCATTCGGGTCACATTTCTTTAGCAAACAGAGCTAAACAATTATTAAATTTAGATGAGGTATGGATTTTACCGAGTAGTTTAACGCCTTTAAAGGATCGTAAACTCACAAATGATGAAGATCGTAAAAATATGATTTTAATGTCCATTGCTTCATATCCTCATTTAAAATTATGTACTCTAGAAATGGAACGCAAAGGAGTTAGTTATACAATTGATACGATTAAACAATTAAAACAAATGTATCCGGAACATGATTTTTATTGGATGATTGGTAATGATCAATTAAAACAATTTGATTTATGGAAAGAACCAGAACAAATTTGTGAGCTTGTTCATGTCATTTGTTTTAATCGAGATCATGAAATTGTATCAACGTCCTACAACATTCAAACACTTCATATGGATGATGTTCTTGTGTCTAGTAGTGAAATACGTAATGGATATAAATTAGATTATTTGTGTGATGGTGTATTAGACTATATTTATGAACATCGTTTATATGTGGAAAACTTTGTGGCTCAAAGAGTAAAACTAAAGCGTTTTGCGCATTCAGTTTCAGTTGCACATTTATGCGAAGAATTTGCGCGAAACAATGGATTTGATGTTCAAAAAGCGTATTATACGGGTTTATTTCATGACATTGCCAAGAGTATGACAAAAGAAGAAATGGAACCCATTATGGATAGTCTTTGTCCAGAAAATAAAAAATATGCCGTAGCGGTATGGCATGGATTTGTAGGTAGTGTAATTGTTCAACGTGATTTTAAGATTCATGATGCTCAAATCATTAATGCGATTTATCATCATGTATTAGGAACAAGCGATGATCCTTATGCCATGATGGTATTCTGTGCCGATAAGCTAGATCCATTACGTGATTATGATACGTCCTATGGTATTTCTTTGTGTAATGAAGATATTACTAAGGGATTTAAACATGAACTTGAAGAAAATAAAAAATATTTAAGAGGGAATAAAAATGGAAATCAATGAAATTGTTTTAAAAGCGATTAGTGAAAAAAAAGGATTTGATATTCTAGATTATGATATGAAAAGTTTAACTCCTTTTATGGATCATATGATTGTTTGTTCGACCACAAATATTCGTCAAAACTATGCGATTGCCATGAATATAAAAGATCGTTTAAAAGAAGCGGGTTGGCAAGGGTCTTTCCATATGGAAGGTGACAGTGATTCAAAATGGATTTTACTTGACTTAGAAGAGTGTGTTGTGCAACTCTTTGTTCAAGAAGAAAGGCAGGTGTATCAACTGGATCGATTGTATTGCGATGTTCCAGTGAAACAATATGATTTATGATAAATTGTCGTGTTATTATGATGCCTTAGTAAAAGATGAACAAGCAACCCAAGCTTGGGTAAAATGGATTGAAAGCGTTGTTCAACCTTGTTCGTTACTTGAACTTGCGTGTGGTTCTGGAGAAATCACATTGGCACTTGCACAAGATGGTTATACGGTTTCCGCACTTGATTTAAGTGAGGGAATGGTACAAAAGGCAAAAGAAAAAGACAAGAATGGTCGCATTGATTTTTATTGTCAAGATATGAAAGATTTATCTAATTTTAAATCATTTGATGCGATTACTTGTTTATGTGATAGTTTTAATTATATTTTATCAAAAGAAGAGGTTTCTCATTTTTTTGAAGAAGTAAAAAATCACTTAAATATAAATGGATATTTTTTCTTTGATACTCATTCATTGGATCGTTTAACAGAATTTGAAGAAGAATTTAATGAAACAGGTCATTTTGATGATTGTGATTATCAATGGTCTATTATGTCTGAAGATGATTGGGTTTATCAAGATTTTGCGTTTTATTTTGATGATGAAGTGGTTCAAGAACATCATATTCAAAGAGTATATGATCCTAGTTGGCTTGAACAAGAACTTCAAAAACACTTTGAAATTGTTTCGGTTTCAACAGACTTTGATTTAGAAGGCATTCAAAGTGGAGAAAAATACTTTTATGTATGCAGGAGGAACGTATGATTGGAATTATTGCGGCAATGGATGCGGAAGTTGAACAAATTATTCAGTTTGTGGATGTGACGAAAAAAGAAACAATCGCTAAAACAGAATTAATCTATGGAACAATGAAAAATGTAGATGTTGTGATTTGTAAAAGTGGTGTGGGAAAAGGAAATGCGAGCATGGCCACAACGATTTTATGTATGAAAAATCAACTTGATGGCATCATTAATATTGGAACAGCGGGTGGCTTAATCCAAGAAGAAAAGGTATTGGATTTAGTCATTAGTGAGGATATTGTACAAGCGGATTATGATACGTCTCCATTAGATGGTCAAGAAGGACTTGGTTTATGGTATAAAGCCGATAATCGTTTAAAAGAAAAATGTAAAGAGGCTTGTGAACAATGTGGTATTTCATATCATGTTGGAACGATTGCGAGTCAAGATTTATTTATGGCTCGACAAGAAGACTTTAATCGTGTGATGTCTTTATTTCCTTCTTCAATTTGTTCGGAAATGGAAGCAGGGGCAATTGCCCAAGTGGCATCTACTTTTAATGTTCCTTATGTCATTGTTCGATCTATTTCGGATACAATTTATCACAATGAAAATGCGATGGAATTCTCTAAATATGTATCTTTGGCTAGTCTACAAAGTGCTAAGTTAGTTTATACATTAATTGAGGATTTATATGAAGAAAAATAGTAGAATTTCTTCTAAAGGTCTTACCATTCTTTTGGCTGTGGTTTTGTTTTTATTGATTGCACTGAACTGGTCTTTATTTATTAGTGGACCTAGTCGCATTCATGAAGAAAAAGAAGCACAGACCATTGCCAAGATAGAAAAGAGAGTAGAAGGAATCCAGGGTCTTCGTTGTCATGTTTTTGATTATGTGACATATAATGGGTATTTAAATGATACTTTGTATTGGTTTGATGAAAATGGAGATACCATTACGAAAAGAGAAATCATAAATCTTGATTATGATAAGGCCAAAGAAATTGCCAAGGAAGAATATGGAATTAATTGTGATAGTATTGAATTGGCTTATGGGTACAATAATCCGTGTTATGAAATTAGAGGAGATAATCGTTTAATTTTAATTGATTTTGATACGTTTGTACGGGTATATGAAAGGGAGATCTAAATGAATATTTTTAATGAAAATTATTTTAATCGTCGTAATTGGATTTTAGAAAATTTAGAAAATCTTCATGTGAATGCCAAAGAGGCATTGGTTTTGTTGTTGATTGATTACTACAATGAAATCCATGTCATGATTACGCATGAAATTATTGCGGATAAGTTAAAAATGGAAGTGGATGAAGTTGAAGAGATTTTCTTGTCTTTGTCTGATAATGGATACCTAACAATTGATATGGATGGTGGAAATTTATTTTTTAATATTGAAGGTGTTTATCAAAAAGATGTTAAAGGAGTGCCTTTATCGCCTTCTTTAATTGAAACATTTGAATATGAATTCAAGCGTCCTTTATCTCCTTTTGAAATGCAACGTATTATTGATATGGCTTCGAATTATGATGAAAGACGAGTGATTTGTGCTTTAAATGAAGCGGTTGTCTACGATAAAGTGGATTTAAACTACATTGAAAAGATTTTAATTTCGTGGGCTAATAAAGGATTATCGATTGAAGATATCGAAAAAGGAAAACGATGAGCGGAAATGAAATTTTAGATGAAATTGAAAAAATCTTCCCCAATGCGAAATGTGAACTACTACATAATAGTTCGTTTCAATTATTAGTGGCCGTGGTTTTATCGGCGCAAACAACGGATGCTTCGGTTAATAAAGTAACACCTAGTTTGTTTGCTCGTTATCCCGATGCGAAATCATTAGCACAGGCGGATATTCAAGATGTGGAAGATTTAATTCGTTTCATTGGTCTATATAAAAATAAAGCACGTTCCATTGTGAATTTATCAAAAGAATTGATGAATCGTTTTGATGGACAAGTGCCATCATCTTATAAAGATTTAATGTCACTTCCTGGAGTGGGAAGAAAAACAGCCAATGTGGTAAGATCCGTTGCCTTTGATATTCCTTCTTTTGCGGTAGACACCCATGTAGAAAGAGTTTCCAAGCGGTTAGGATTAGCTAAGCCCAATGACAGTGTGGAAAAAGTTGAAGAAAAATTAAAACGTAAAATTGATCGAAGTCGTTGGAATCAGGGCCATCATGATATGATTTTCTTTGGAAGGTATTTATGTACTTCTAGAAATCCAAAGTGTAATCAATGTCCTTTTGTGACGATTTGTAAGCGTGATAAATACAGATAAACCAAAGATAGTAGTATCATTTGGTTTTTTTTATATTATAATGGTAAAGAATATGAGGAGGTATATTATGAAAATTGCGATTGGAAATGATCATGGAGCTTATAGCTATAAAAATGAAATTATGGATATGTTGATTAAGGAAGGATATGAAGTTATTAATGTCGGATGTGATGGACCTGAATCAGTGGATTATCCAGACTATGCTAAAAAAGTAGCGGACTTAGTAGCGAATAAAGAAGTCGATTTTGGAATTGTAATGTGTGGAACAGGAATTGGAATTTCCATTGCAGCTAATAAAGTAAAAGGAATTCGTTGTGCTTTATGTACAGATGTGACAATGGCTCGTCTAACTCGTGAACACAATGATGCCAATATGTTAAGCATGGGACAAAGAACAACAGGAATTGAAACAGCTAAGGATATTGTGCATACGTTCTTAACGACTCCTTTTTCAAATGGCGAAAGACATATTGCTCGTATTAAAAAAATTGCGGAACTAGAAAAATAATCATAGTTGACACCTAACGTGAGTCGGTGTATATTAATACCAACTTAAATGGTAGGTAAAGGAGAAAACATTATGATTTATACAAGTGCAGATCAATTAATTGGAAAAACACCGTTATTAGAGTTAGTGCATATTGAAGAAAAGTTTAACTTGAAAGCGAAAGTAGTTGCGAAATTAGAGTATTTGAATCCAGCGGGTTCAGTTAAAGATCGAGTTGCCAAGGCCATGATTGAACAAGCGGAAAAAGATGGTAAATTAAAAAAAGGTTCCGTAATTATAGAACCAACAAGTGGAAACACAGGAATTGGATTGGCAAGTGTAGCTGCCATTAAAGGATATCGAATTATCATTGTTATGCCGGATACAATGTCAATTGAACGTCGTCAAATTATGAAAGCCTATGGAGCGGAATTGGTTTTATCCGATGGTTCTAAGGGAATGACAGGAGCCATTGAAAAGGCAAATGAATTGGCATCTCAAATTGAAAATTCATTTATTCCATCTCAATTTGAAAATCCTGCTAATGCCAAAGCTCACTTTGAAACAACGGGACCAGAAATATATGAAGATACACAAGGAAACGTGGATATTTTTGTAGCAGGTGTAGGAACCGGAGGAACAGTAACAGGAGTTGGTGAATACTTAAAGTCAAAAAATGATAAGATTCAAGTGGTAGCCGTTGAACCTGAAACGAGTCCAGTATTATCAAAAGGACAAGCGGGTCCGCATAAAATTCAAGGAATTGGAGCTGGTTTTGTTCCTAAGGTATTAAACACAGAAGTCTATGATGAAGTTATCACGATTGCCAATGAAGATGCGTTTGAATATGGTGCTTTAATTGGAAAAACTGAAGGATTCTTAGTAGGAATTTCTTCAGGAGCGGCTTTATGCGCGGCTATTCAACTTGCACAAAGAGAAGAAAATGAAGGAAAAACAATTGTTGTTTTATTCCCAGATACAGGAGATCGTTATCTTTCAACGCCAATGTATAAATAAATATGAAGATATCAACAAGAGGTAGATACGCACTTCGCGTAATGATTGATTTAGCACAGCACATGGATCAAGACTATGTTCCTATGAAAGAAGTAGCCCAACGCCAAGAGATTTCTTTAAAGTATTTAGAGAGAATTATGCCTTCTTTGACAAAAAATAACTTTGTGCAAGGGGTAATTGGACAAAAAGGTGGATATAAGTTAGTTCGTTTACCAAAAGAATATACCGTTAAAGAAATTTTAGAAGTTGCCGAAGGGTCTTTGGCTTTAATTGCTTGTTTGGAATGTGACCAAAATCCATGTAGTCGTAAAGACACTTGTAAAACCTTGCCAATGTGGAAGGGAGCACAAAAAGTAATTGAATCTTATTTCGATGGCATTACTTTACAAGATTTACTAGATGGGACTTTCGATTGAAAGTCCTTTTTATGTTACTATAGGAGTGAGGTAAAAAATGAAAGTATTAGTGAGTGCTTGTTTATTAGGAAATAATTGTAAATATAACGGAAAAAACAACTATAACGAAAAAGTTTTTGAAAAGTTTAAAGACGATGAAATAATTCCTGTTTGTCCTGAATGTTTAGGAGGATTACCAACGCCTAGAATTCCAAGTGAGATTGTTGATCAAAAAGTAATCAATAAACAAGGGATTGATGTCACAAAAGAATTTGTAAAAGGAGCTCATCTTGCCTTAGATATAGCGTTATCAAATAAAGTGGATGTAGCCATTTTACAGTCTCGTTCACCTAGTTGTGGGGTAAAAGAAGTTTATGATGGTACTTTTTCTGGTACGAAAAAGAAGGGACAAGGAATTTTTACTCAGTTATTAGTTGAACATGGTATTAAAGTAATCGATGTTGAGGATTTATAGCGTTTTTCTTGAATTCTATGTCATTTTAGTGCATTCTTATTGATATGGAAGCAAGAAAATTATTAAATACAATTTCGTTTATCGAAAAATTAAAAGGAACAATGCGTCATTGCCAAACTTCAAATGGATATGAAGAAAGTGTGGCAAGTCATAGTTGGATGATGGCTTTGATGGCATATTTCATGAAAGATGAATTTGAACAAATCGATATGAACAAAGTCATTTTAATGTGTCTGGTACATGATTTAGGAGAGTGTTTTACAGGGGATATTCCGGTTTTTCAAAAAATAGATCAAAATGAAGAAAAGGAAAAAGAACTTTTAGAAAACTGGATTGAATCTTTAGAAGAGCCATTTGCCAGTGAATTAATGTCTTTATTTAAGGAAATGAATGAACAAAAGACGATGGAAGCCAAAATTTATAAATCAATTGATAAGATGGAAGCTGTAATTCAACATAATATTTCGGATTTATCTTCTTGGTTACCACTTGAATATGATTTAAATTTAACATATGCCTTTGATCAAGTTTCATTTAATGAGTATTTGTTGAATTTAAGAAATGAAATTAAAAAAGATACAATTTTAAAAATAGAGAAAGGATGATTTGATTGTTTGATGATAAATTTTTATTAAAGTTGTCGAAATGGATTGTTGGTGTTTTTACTTGTTGTATATTGATATTCTTAGGAATTAAATATTTTGACGTTTTAACGGCAACGATTTCTTCCTTGATTGGATTGGCTATGCCATTGATTTTAGGAATTATTTTTGCCCTTATTTTAAATGTTCCGATGGGATTTATTGAAAGAAACATAAAAAATAAAGTAAAAAAAGGAGTTCGTCCTCTTTCTATTTTATTATCTATTTTAATGGTAGCAGGTATTTTAGTAGGTATTTGTGTTTTAGTTATTCCTGAGTTAGTACAAGCCATTCGCTTAATTATTGAAATCACAATGGATTTTTTGGATGCAGCGAGTAATTATGATGCCAAAGTATTTGATTTTATTCCTTCATTAAACATTGACTGGGAAGGAATTAAAAATTCCTTAGAAACATGGGCCATTACATATGGAAAGAACATTATGAACTCAGCTGCCAATATGGTGGGATCTGTTGTCAGTGGTACTGTGAATTTCTTTGTGAGTTTAGTGTTTGCGGTTTATATTTTATCCGCAAAAGAAAAATTAAAAGGACAAGTAGCTCGTTTAATTCATGCGTGGTTACCAGAAAAAGCAGGTCATTATATTATTCATGTAGGCGTTACTTGTAATCGTATATTTAAATTATACGTTGCCGGACAAGCGACCGAAGCTGTGATTCTAGGAACACTTTGTATGATTGGCATGTTGATATTAGGAATGCCATATGCTCCTATGATTGGTGCATTAGTTGGAGTAACAGCTTTAATTCCTATTGTCGGTGCATTTGTAGGATGTGGGGTTGGCTTTATTATGATTTTAACGGTATCTCCTTTTAAAGCCATAATATTTGTAGTCTTCTTCTTAATTTTACAACAAGTCGAAGGAAACCTCATTTATCCTCGCGTAGTTGGCTCAAAAGTAAATTTACCGGCTATTTGGGTATTGGCCGCTATTACGATTGGTGGAAATATCAGTGGAATATTGGGGATGTTGTTTGCAGTACCTGTCACAAGTGCTTTATATACTTTTGTGAAAGAAGGCACTGTTTATATGGAAAATAAAAAGAATAATAATGTACATGTATAATGTCAATTTAAATTGTACTATTGAATTAGAAATCAGCTCCCCCTTCTCGCTGGTTTCTATTTTTTTAAATTTTTTAAAATAAATTTTTACAAATCCAAATTTTTTTCGAATTATATATTAAGGAGGAAAAATATGGATTTAGATACTATCGCAAAGAAAATTAATGCGAATAAAAATGTGATTGCGATATACGCAAAAAATTTATTAGATGAATTTAAAGGATATGATAAAGAAACGATCAAAACTTGTATTGAATCAATAGAAGTGGATGCCAATATGACTGTTGGCTACAATACCGAAATCAATCTTAAAGGAAAAATCATTCTAGATTTATTAGTGGGAATTCGTGAACCAAAGACAAATGAATTAATTTATCTGAATATTGAAATGCAGGCAACCGAAAAGAAATTAGACTACCCAATTGAAAAACGTGGAGAATACTATGGCAGTAATTTAATTGTGAATCAAAAAGATATCAACTTTAAAAATGATCACTATGAAGACATAAAAAAAGTGTATTCGATATGGATCATACTGGATTGTTTCAAGTATCGAAATAAAAACAGTATTGTTGCCGTAGATAAATATCCTAGAATCCTAACTGGAAAACCACAAATGATAAAG